>NZ_JBHNMF010000290.1:0-4292 GCF_048562965.1 Thiolapillus sp.
ACGCCGCGTTCGGAGGCCTACTTTGTTTTCCCTCTGGCGCAAGGCACGCCGGGAAAACAGTGCGGCCTCGCGGCTACTGGGGTCTACCAGCCTTCGCTTCGCTCTCCATGGCTGGCAGCGGCGGAATCTCCTGGGAGAGATAGTCCATACCAATCTGGATGATGGCCAGGGGGTTTTTCACTTCATGGGCGATGCCGGCGGCGAGGCGTCCGATGGACTCCATCTTTTCCGCCTGCATGAGCTTTGCCTGGGCGGCATTGAGTTCCCGCGTACGGGCTTCGACCCTGCGCCTGAGGCTCCGGTTCCAGGTGATGACGCCGGCGAAGAGCAGGATGATTATGCTCAGTACGGCGAACAGCCCAATGAGGAAATCCCTGTCCAGCCAGAAAGCGGGTTGCCGGATGCTGATCCACTTGCTGCGGATCGCTTCGCGCTCACGGGGGGTAATGCTGGCCAGCGCCTTGTCCAGGATGGACCGCAGTTCCGGCCAGTCACTGCGTACGCCCATGGTGATATGTAGCGAGCCGAGCCTCTTGCGGGGATCCCGGATGACATGGAGGTTGCTGATGCCGGTCTGTTTGATGATAGCGGTGGCGGAAGCCAAATCGGTAACCATGGCGTCGACGGCACCCATGGCAGCCAGTTCCATGCCGAATTTGGCGCTGTCGACATGCTGGATCTGGATATCGATCTGCCTGTCCGACAGCAGGTCGTCCCAGTAGGTATCGCTGACCACGGCGATGCGCTTGCCCAGCAGGTCGTCGATGCTGTCGTATCCCTGGATGGATACCACGATGCCGGGTATGCGGTCATAAGGCTGTGTGAAAAGCAGGTAGGATTTTCGCTGCCGGGTCTGGGCCAGCGCGGGCAGCAGGTCGATTTTTCTTTCCTTGGCCAGCCGGATGACCTGGGACCAGTTGCGGGTGGGCACTACCTGGAAGTGAACGCCCAGCTTTTTTTCGATCAGCGCGATATAGTCTGCGGCGATACCCTGGTAATGCCCGTTCCCGTCCAGCCATTCGAAGGGAGGGTAATCAGGGTCCGGACCGATGCGAATGACGGGGTGTTCCTTCAGCCATCGCCCCTCGGACTGGGTCAGGTGGACGTCATGGGCCGAAGCGGAGGTGGTTGTCAGTACGCCGAGACAGAGGAGCAGGAGAAGAAAACAGGGCCTGACCAGAAAATTCCGTTGCCAGGCGGCCATGGGTCAGGCGCGGTCCAGCCACTGGTTGAGCTTGCGGTGGGCTTCGGCGACACCGGTTTTCTTCAGGGAGGAGAACAGCTGCACAGAGAACTCGCCGTCCATTTCTTTCAGTGCCGACTTCACCTTGTGAAAGCTGGCGGAAGCCGGCCCTTTTTTCAGCTTGTCCGCTTTGGTCAGCAACACGTGCACAGGAAGTCCGATATGCGCGGCCCATTCCAGCATCTGCACATCGAAACCCTTGAGGGGGTGACGGCTGTCCATCATCAGCACCAGGCCTTTGAGACACTGGCGTTTTTCCAGGTAAATGGCCAGATTGCCCTGCCAGTCTTTTTTTATGCTCACGGAAACCTTGGCGTATCCATAGCCGGGCAGATCCACCAGGCGGCGTTCTTCGTCCAGCTCGAAGAAGTTTATGAGCTGGGTGCGCCCGGGGGTCTTGCTCGTCTTGGCCAGGCCGCGGTGGTCGCAGATGACGTTGATGGCCGAGGACTTGCCTGCATTGGAGCGACCGGCAAAGGCGACTTCAAAACCCTCATCGGGTAGACACTGGCTGAATTTCGCGGCGCTGGTGAGGAAGCTTGCCTGGCGGTAGTAGTTGTCAGTCTGCATGGCCGCGCTTCCAGTGCCCGGATTTGCCGCCTGCCTTTTCCTCCAGCTGCACCTCGCCGATGACCATGCCCCGGTCCACGGCCTTGCACATGTCGTAGATAGTGAGCAGGGCCACCTGGGTGGCGCACAGGGCTTCTATCTCCACGCCGGTCTGGCCCCGGGTTTCCACCCGTGCACGGCAGTGAATGCGGTTGTGGTCCGCATCGATATCGAAATCAATGGCGATACGGGTGAGTGCCAGCGGGTGGCACAGGGGAACGAGATCGGGTGTCTTCTTGGCGGCCATGATGCCGGCTACCCGGGCGATACCCAGGACGTCGCCCTTCTTGTGGCCACCCTGGACGACCAGCCTGAGGGTGTCCGGGTCCATGGATATGTGGCCGCTGGTGACCGCGATACGGTGTGTGTAGTCCTTGGCGCCCACATCCACCATATGGGCCTGCCCCTGTTCGTCAAAATGAGTGAGTTTGCTCATGCTTCTCTGGCCTGGTCGAATTCGATGGATTTGGAGACTTCATGGACCTCGAAGGTCATGGCGTCGAGATCGCCGAGTACCCAGGTGGCCACGGGCTTGCCCACGCCACCCACGGTGCCCGGGTTGATGAGGGCTGTCTTCTCGCCGTGAACATTGGGCAGCCACTCGATGTCCACCTTGTGACTGTGGCCGCAACAGACCAGGTCCCAGTCGCCGGTAGCGGCCATGGCCCGGGCGTAGTGGGGGTAGTGCACCAGAAAGATGCGCCGCCCGCCCAGTTCGATGCCCGCGTCCATGCCATGGTAGCGCAGCACCCCGCCGGGTTTGTGGCTGAGGCGGGTGAGGGCGTAGAGGTCGCCGCTGTTGTTGCCGTGAATGACATGGACCGGCAGGCCAAACTGTTCCAGGCAGCCCAGGGTGCTGGGCGCCACCACGTCACCGCAGTGAACCACGGCTTCCGCGCCCAGGGCTTTGGCGTCTTTCACTGCGGCTTCCAGCAGGGGAATATGGTCGTGGCTGTCGGACAGGATGCAGATTTTCATGATCTTCCCTCTCCCCGGTCCTCTCCCGGAGGAGAGGGTGCAACGGGCTTAGAAATGGGGCTTTTCGGGTTCCTTTTCGTACATGGCAACAGAATTGGTAATTTCCTTGCGCGCCGATTCCGCTCCTTCCCAGCCCTGCACGCGTACCCACTTACCTTCGTCCAGGTCCTTGTAGTGCTCGAAGAAATGGGCCATGCGTTCCATGAGTTCCTTGGGCATGTCGTCCACGTCCTTGACGTGAGACCAGCGGTCGGTGATGTCGTCAGCGGGAACAGCCACCACCTTGGCATCATCACCGGACTCGTCGGTCATGATGAGCACTGCCACGGGGCGGCAGCGGATCACGGATCCGGGTATCAGGGGGAAGGCCGTGGGCACCAGCACGTCGCAGGGGTCGCCGTCGTCGGACAGGGTGTGGGGGATGTAGCCGTAGTTCACCGGATAGCGCATGGCGGTGCGCAGGATGCGGTCCACGAACATAGCGCCGGATTCCTTGTCCACCTCGTACTTCACAGGTTCGGCATTGGCGGGGATCTCGATGATGACGTTGATTTCGTCAGGGACATTGTTGCCCCGGGTTACGCGGTCAAGATTCATTGGGTCTCTCTCCTTGGCTGTATCTTGCGGGTATTTTGGGTGCTTTCCTCACAGAAAGCAAAAAGCCGGCCCGCAGGCCGGCTCAACGCAGGCGTGGAGCTGTTCAGAGCTCTTCTGCGTGCTTAGACAAATAGTTGGCGACACCATCCGGGGTGTCTTTCATGCCCTCGTCGCCTTCCTTCCAGCCGGCCGGGCAGACTTCGCCGTGGGTCTCGTGGAACTGCAGGGCGTCGATCATGCGGATCATCTCGTCGATGTTGCGGCCCAGGGGCAGATCATTGACCACCTGATGACGCACCACGCCGTCCTTGTCGATGAGGAAGGAACCGCGGAAGGCAACCGCACCGTCGGGGGTTTCCACATCATAGGCCTTGCAGATGCCATGGGTCATGTCGGCAATAAGGGGATAGCGCACAGGGCCGATGCCGCCTTCGTTGACCGGGGTGTTGCGCCAGGCGTTGTGGGTGAAATGCGAATCGATGGATACGCCGATGACTTCCACATTGCGCTTGGTGAACTCGTCCAGGCGGTGATCGAAGGCGATCAGCTCGGACGGGCAGACAAAGGTAAAGTCCAGGGGATAGAAGAAGATCACCGCGTACTTGTCCTTGGTGTGAGTCTTCAGATTGAAATCATCAACGATGCTGCCATCGCCAAGCACCGCCGGTGCGGTAAAGTCGGGAGCCTCGCGGCCTACCAGTACAGACATGTTTTTCTCCTAAAGATTATTGCAGGTTTGTTGTTTTACTGAAGTTTCCCAGAAATTATTCAAGCCACCATGCGCAGCAGCACAGTGACCAGAGAATTTCCGGGGGGATTGCCGGGTTTGGGGCAAACCCTGGCAAAATTCTCATCCAAAGCTGCT
>NZ_JBHNMF010000291.1:0-4270 GCF_048562965.1 Thiolapillus sp.
GATGTGTTGGGTCAATAGCATAGACTCGGCGTACTATGATGTCAAGCCTCTACAGACATGAAAAAGCGATTGTAGATCCATCGAGGCAGGCTTGTACTCAGTCTTAGGGGTGAGTAGTTACCATTCTGGAAAATGCCAACCGTATCGTCGGTCACAGGATCCACCAGGCCGTACTTGTCTATCTTGCTCTTCATGCTGTCCATGTGGCGTTGTTCGGAACCGGAAATATTGTTGAAAACCGGGTGCTCCCACTGATCATACAAGGTGATATATACATCACGGGTCAGCTTTTCCTCTTCCCGCATGAAAACCAGTGTGGCGGCTTCCGCATCCGACAATGCCGTTGTTACCTGGGTACCCGTGTTTCCCTGGCCGCCGGTGCCCAGTTTTCTACCTTTCCATCCTGCCTGCAACGGACTGACGGCCAGTAATGCGGCCAGGGGAAGGGCTAATGTGATCGTCTTAATTTTCATCTTGAATTCTCCTGATATCCGATTGACAAGGAAGTCTGGCGGACTTCCTTTTTCATGGTTTCAGTGTAGGCCCATCCCTTTTCTGAAATATTTCCGGACAGGGCAAACATGTTTCAAAATGTTTCGGCGTGGCGATCGTGAAGAGTGATATTTGTTACCATGATTTCATGAGCCACCAATCCCCCCTGATACTGATCGTGGATGACGACAGGGCACTGCGCGATCTGCTGCAGCGCTACCTTGGGGAACAGGGTTTTTCCACGGCCGCCGTGGCCGATGGCGAGGCCATGAAAAGCTGGCTCGGGAATCACGACCCTGAACTGGTGGTCATGGATCTGATGCTGCCCGGTGAGGACGGGCTCAGTCTGACCCGTCATCTTCGCGCCTCGACCAGGCTGCCGGTCCTGATACTTTCCGCCAAAGGGGAAGACATCGATCGCATCGTCGGGCTGGAAATCGGGGCGGACGACTATCTTGCGAAGCCTTTCAATCCCCGGGAGCTGGTAGCGCGGATACGCGCCGTGCTGCGCAGAAACAGCCTGCCTGCCGAAGAAAAAGAAGCTACCGGCGCGGATGACGGGCTGTATCGCTTTGGCCCCTATGTTCTGAATCTGCAAAACTACAGTCTGCAACGCGATGGGGAGGAAATCTCCCTGACCAGCGGGGAGATCACTTTGCTGGCACTGCTGGTACAACACCCCAACCGCGTGCTTACCCGGGATCATCTGATCGATCTTCTCAAAGGCTTATGACCGCTCGCCTTTTGACCGCAGCATCGACGTGCGCATTACCCGCCTGAGGCACAAGATCGAAGCCGACCCCAAGCATCCACGCTATATCCGCACCGTCTGGGGCAAAGGCTATCTGTTCAGTCCCCAGGGTTCAGAAACCTGAATCATGCGCTTTCCCAACACCCTGTTCGCCCGCACCAGTCTGACGATTTCGGGTGCACTGCTTATCTTCATCCTGTTCACGGGATTCGTGGTATTGAACTACATGCTGCTGCCCGTGGCCCGGCAAAGCGCAGGGGATCTGGCCGCTCTCATGGTGCTGTCGGCCAGAACCTGGACCGAGCTGCTCGCATCCGCACGCAAGGACTTCCAGAAAGAATTGCGCAGCAGTCACGACCTGATACTGCAGGCAACACCGCCAGAGGCTCCCCTGAAGGCGCTGCTGCTGCATTCGCCTTACATGCTGTTTCTGGAAGAAGCACTGAGCACCCGCCTGGGCCAGACCTTGCATATCCACCAGTCGGATGAAACACCGGATCTGTACTGGGCCATCCTGCCAATTGCCGGCAAAACGCTGTACCTGGGAATAAACCATGACCATATCGGTGCAGAACCGCCCCGCGCCGTTGTCAGTATTTTTCTGGGCGCCAGCCTTTTTATCCTGCTGACCACCCTGCTGGTGGTTCGGCGCATCACCCGGCCCCTGGAAACCCTGTCCCGGGGCGTACAGCGGCTGGGCCAGGGGACGCATTCTCTGCCCCTGCCGGAAGACGGCCCCAGGGAACTGGCAGACCTGGCGCGGAAATTCAACCAGTTGAGCAGCGAAATAGAACGCCTGCTGGAAAACCGCACCACCCTGCTCGGCGGCATCTCTCATGATCTGCGCACACCGCTGGCCAGGTTGCGCATCGCCGCAGAACTGTTGCGTGGCCGGGAGGACGATGATCTGCTCGACAGCATGCAGCAGGACATGGAGGAGATGGACACTCTGATCACCCGCACCCTGGAACTGGCGCGAATGATGCAGCAGGACGGGCAGCAGGACAAAGAAACGGATCTGGCCGTACTGGTGGCTGAAATCGGCGCGGCACGCACAGAGGCAGGCAGACAACTGCACATCGAGGCAGCATCATCCTGCAAAGCCGTTATCAATAAACTTGTGTTGCGGCGGATCCTGAACAATCTTCTCGACAATGCCTTCCACTATGCAGGCGAGAAACCCGTTGGCCTGCACCTGCATTGCTCCGGAAGCAAGGCGCAGATCTGCGTGCTGGATCAGGGCGCCGGCATCCCTGACGACCAGCTCGGCAGGGTACTGCAGCCCTTCTACCGGCTAGACCCTTCCCGCAACCGCGGCACCGGCGGCAGCGGGCTGGGCCTTGCCATCGTGCAGCAACTGGCCCAGCTCCAGGGGTGGAAGATAACGCTGAACAACAGGAAGGCAGGCGGCCTTTCTGCCTGTGTCGAAATCCCCCGAGACCAGCCAGGACAGCAACAGTCGTAAACAGTTAAGCCATGGACTCAATTTCGAATTCACAGCTGAACAAGGATTTCAGCACAATCATGAAGTTGCAGGTGAAATAACCGGATTAGCGCCGGTGCAGACGCTCATTGATAACCTGCTCCCTGAAGTCCTGAATGTTTCCACCCTTCTTGATCGAAGCATACAAGGCCCGTTTTTTCTGTTCTGGCAACGAACCGTAAATGGCATAGGTGCCCACGTAGGATGCTTTCAGGGTCGCCTCCAGTTCCTGAACACTGGAGGTTGCAGGAATGTCACCTGCCCTGGCGCCCACGACCGTACTGGTGATGGTCTGAGTTACAATCGCACCTGCGCTGGCCAGTTGCACGGCACCAACGCTCAGCAGCAAGGCGGTTGCAGTCCGGAAAACTTTTTTTCTGATGTTCATCCTGTCTACCCAAAATGTGACCAAGTTCATGGCGTACATTATTGACCCTCAGCCCGGGCAGGAAAATAAGGAATGAATTGGGCGACTATGGGTATTAGAAATACCTGATATAGGGTGCCTCCGACAATACCGCCTGAGAGGACTGGCAGCGCTGAAGCCTTATCTGCTCAGCTTGCGCAGGGTGGCCAGACTCCACAGGTTCCGGTTGACCCTGTCATTCCAGCTGACCTGTCCTTCCTTCACCCAGGCCAGGCCCTCGCCGCCGCTGCGCAGATCCCTGCCATACCAGTATCGCCAGTACTGGGCACGGGGATCGGCGAGTTCCATGCTGCGCCAATCCTTGTCGATGACCTTGATCAGCTTGCCATCCCTGTAGTATTCCGCCCGGTAGTCGGCAAAAGTCGTGGTATCGATATACTGGTCACGGTAGTCGTACCACCAGTTGGCGCTGCGGTTGACGCTGCGCAGGTGATAAACCTCTTTGCCCGTGGCCTCACAGGAAGGTTCCAGGCCATCAGGCGCCGGATCGAGCATGCCCAGACAACCGGGAAAACGGATTTTTCCCAGCAGGGTATGGTTTTCATCTTCGGGGCGACGCAGATAGATATCCCCGTAGGTGAAGATACTGCCGCCCCAGATGTCTGCCGGATCGGGTTCGGCATGACGGCGGATCTTGCGCAGCGCGGGCAGCCAGATGGCGAAACTCAGGGGGCGCTTCCGGTCCCTGTAGATGTCCACCAGGATGCCGGTGCTGCGCAGCTTGCCGGAACGGAAGATCACCAGGTCCCGGGCTCGGATATCACCCTTGTCGTAGACATTGTTCAGGTGCCGTTCGAGACGGTAGCGCTGCACTTTGCCGCCGCTGCCAGCCATGGAGAGCGAAGCGAAGGCTGGTAGTCCCCAGTAGCCGCGAGGCCGCACTGTTTTCCCGGCGTGCCTTGCGCCAGAGGGAAAACAAAGTAGGCCTCCGAACGCGGCGTCCAGTCATATGGGAGCCAAGTACGGAGCAGCAACGAGCTTGCGAAGTTGTTGCGTAGTGCTTGGTGACCAGGACGGCTGGGGCACAAATAGGTTGTCAAAGGCCGAGTCGATTTTGGGGACTGGGATGTCCCAAAATCTATCACGAGGCCGAAGACACGCTTGCCGCAGGCAGGTT
>NZ_JBHNMF010000292.1:0-4265 GCF_048562965.1 Thiolapillus sp.
TTGTGCTGATTTCCTGGTCAAATCCGGTCTAATTCATCGCTGTCTGCAATTCAACCAAGCGGAAATCAGTGGATATTGGCACCCTTCGGGCGCTGATATGCCTCTATCTGGGGATTTGGGGACCTATCGAGACTTGACATGTCGTAAGTTCCAACTGCCAGCATTAGCTACCTTGTCTACGTGGACCAACCCCATTCCGCGGGCATAGTGGATCATGGGCTCTACCTTTCCACTACTATCCCCTGTGGGGATCCCCGTTTCCGCCCCAATTTGTACCTTATCACCACTGCCACTCATCGATGCAAAGGGCAGCAAACGGGCCAACAAACTCCGTTCTGGAAGAAAGTCATGGGGAAAGTTCAGAGGTAGAGATTGTAGGTGAGTGCCTATATCCGCCATCTGTCAGCCTTCAAGGTCGCGAAGTTCCAGAGACGTGACATTTACAAGCACAGCTTCCTCTTTGAAGGTTCCTCCTGACTTCAGCACTGGACCGAGTGACCAGCATTGACCCTTCTCTAAACTAGCTAGGCGCTGCCCCCAATCCGCCTTCGAGATTCCTGTCGTCGATTGGGAGAGTAATTGTGCAAAACGATCGATCTCGGTCGTCGCCGGCTTGAAAAACAGCTTATGCCCAGCCTGAAACAAACGGTCTCGTTGTTCTTGATTGAATTGGCTCGTGGTCTGGGTAGCCAGTATCAGGGACAAGCCAAACTTACGCCCCTCGCGCAGCATCTTATCGATCGGAGAATCACTGCTATGGTCGAGATTCTGAATCTCGTCTAAGACAATAGGGATCGGATGGTTTTTGCTGCCCGTATTCTGGGCATAATCCCACAGATCCCATAACACAAACTCGGTAACCATTTTCTGAATATCAAGAGCTAGTCCCTTCAACTGTAATACATGAACCCAATTATCCTGCGACAACAACATCTCATCCCAAGCGGTACCTTCTTCATCTCGGAAAGGTCTTGACTTGACTAAGGGCTCTACTTTATTTGCAAGGCTTTCTCCATACTGACTCTCATCCCGGAGTAGCGACAATATATCGTCTAGAGAAAACTGATCATTTCCTTCAATACCTGATTCCAGCACCCGTATCAGAGTTGCTGTTTGCTGGTCACCCATGGTCTCGTATACAGAAGTGAAAATACTAGCGACCCTGGTAGCAACTTCGAAGGGACTTTCTTCAATAGCCGGGATGGAGGGATCAATGACTTGCATTTGCCGCCGGAATGGATTCAGCGGCAGCCTCTCAGTTTTTACGAAGTGATTCTTTGGTACCACAACTTCCGTGAATCTTCTTTCTACCTGCTGCGGCAAAAAGCCATCCGTATAGTCGACAATTAGCGAATGCAGTCGCTGCTGCGCCATCTCTGCTAACAGACACTGGATGCCATAAGTCTTCCCTGAGCCAGACGTACCGAAGATGAGCAAGTGACGATTCGCTAACTGCGGATGACCAAAGTGCCAGTACACGGGGTCATTGTTTCCCCGGGTGCCAAGCAATATTTTTTCCGGAATTGGAGACATATCTACGGCAACCACCTGGCCGGCAGTGGGTGCAAGTGGAGTCTTTGGGGTAGTGGACGCCTCAGATGTACTTTCGGGCAACTCCAAAGTGGCTGAAGTCGGAACCGGGGGAGACTCCGTAGCCACATGAGGTTGTTCGGGTTGGGCGTTCACCGAAGTTGGTGGCGCCTGTACTCCAGCTGGTGCTGTGACTTGGTTTTTGTGATCTGCCGCTGGCGCTGACACAGCCATCCGCTCCGCTGACGCATCGGTTTCCACAGAAGATTCTTTGGTATCAGACGTGGGCGGCGGAGTTGTTGCACCAGTCAATACTTTACCGCTGTCCTGCTCTGGTCGCAGCCGTATTGACGATCCCTTTAATTCTATCAGTGGCAAAGGTTTTGCCTCGGCGAACAGTGCAGATACACCTTGGTAACCCAATGCAATGTGCTGGATCACAAAGTCCTCAGGCACTTCGAACGGCGGCTGGACTGTACCAACCGGCAGTGCCAGTGATGTCACTTCTGGCTGAGGACCTGCCTCGTTGGTCCAAAAAGTAAAAATAGCAGCCTGCCAGTGAATCTCGAATTGTCCCTCTGCAAGACTTTCCAAGGCATGATCGAGTTCACGCCACTCACGATCAGAACCCTTAACCACCGAACGTGAGGTCATAGCTCGGTGCAGTTGTGCCCACCAGTAGCGCCGATCGAATCCCAAGCGTCGCAGGTCGCTGTGCTTTGGAGCCAAAAGGCCGGTCAGGTGTTGTAAACCTTCCTGTATCTGTTCATTGGCTTTAGCAAGATGGACCGGGTTTTTCTGCGCCAACTTACACTCTACCAACACCGCATGCACCAACGGGATATCATTGGGACGAACTTCTAGAGTCAACTGCAGGAGATCCGGCCTCAGTGTTATTTCGCTAGCAACGAACCAGTGTAGAAGCGAATCCACTGGCAACAATTGCGACATCCGCTGTGGAGGCCCTGGTGGGAGCGCTAGTGCGCGCCGGATTGCAGCGAAACCTACCACCTCCCGGATCCGTTCATCGGCACCAACCACCGCCCGCAGAGAGGATAGGCCAATAATTTCCTCCGCCTCACAGACCATCCGTGCCGCCATCGCTTCAAAACCATCCGGTTGTTCAAAAGGCATCAGTTTAGTCAGCTTACCGGCGACCTGATCAGTGAGTTGCTTCAGGGTATCCTGCTCAGTGGAGATGGTCAGATTCAACTCGCCATAGGCACCAAGTCCAGAAGTAAAGCCGACAATCTTACGCTGTTCGTGGCCATCTTCACTGCATAAAAGACGCTTGTCCACAAAAGGATCGACGCAGGCCACCCACTGCGCTCGTTCGTGCAAAGTCTCGACCACACCGGTCCAGGGCTTGTAGTCCACCTGACCAAAGATCACATGATCATGGCCAGCGTTGCCTCCGTAGTAGATTCGTGCCGACAAATCAGCATGGCGCGTTTGGATACGCAGGCGACGGTTACTTAGTAAACTCTGGCGTCGGTAACGATCCCCGTCTTGGGTCGGGCGCGGATACTCTGTGATAGGAAACTGCAAACCGCTCCAGCCACCGAAATCGAACTCAAAAGGCATAGTAGGGTCTGCGTGGCCAACCAAACCGGCGCGCAAAAAATGAAACAGAAAAGCGATGTCGTAGAGCCGCTTTTCCTGCTTCAATAAATCGACAATCTGGTCTTTGGGTGCATAACGATGCCCTACCGACAGTGTAAGTGGTCGGCCCTTTTCCCTTTGTCGCTCCATCACATGGTTGCGCCACAAAGCTAGTCGGTTTTCCATTGCCATGGGCGACGAGGAGGTTGTATAAACCATCACCGTGCAGTGAAATGGTGGCCAATCTGCGGATGTGCGCTTAAGATAATCGTCTAGGAAGCGGCCAACACCGGAAAGTACAACTTGCAATTCCCTTACGTTGACAGCAAGTATGCGCAACCCATCTTCGGCAAAAGAGTAAAGCTGCTGGTAATCACTTAGTACACGAGCCACCAAGTCCCGTTCCTCACAGGGACGCACGATGTCACGGACATCCTCATCGTCATCGTTCCCTTCGTCCCGCAACAGCGTTTGTACCGCCAAGCTATTTTCAGTAGGTGGCGGTGGCCCTAAATAGTGCAACAAGCCGAAAGATTTGATTGTGGCGGAGAGCTGCTGCGTATCCGCCACCAAGGCTGCCAACGGCCGGTGTATCTGTGCTAGATCAAGCAACCGCTCGAAAGCCGCCTTGCCATCACCGCCAATCGCTAACTCACCCACCGCTTCCGGAAATCCATCCGCCAAAAATCCTGCTCTTGCTTGGGTCAATTCCAAGACAGCAGGACTCAATCCCCAAGCAATGGCACCTGGAAGGTAAGGATCGTTAGCCTCTACACGTTCATCTACCAAGAAAAATGCCTTATAAAACCGACGTAGCAGCTCAGCACTGCCTAACAGCTGTGTATCAAGAACTTTCTCAGCCAGGTCGACGAAGGCAGACAACAACTGCGGCATCTGGTTCGCACGAGCAGTGTAGTAGCCCTCTATAACGGCCACATCGAGCCAAGCCCGATAAGCCGTAATCAAGCCTGTAGTCAGTCTCCGCAGGTTTGCATCCATCTGCTCAGATGAAAGTCCATCGAGAAGATTGACTAGCTCCAAGTCGGTCATCGCCTGATTCACTAGACGATTTGCCTCATCAGCATCGGCAGCGAAATAGAGCGCTGTCATGGACAAAGATGAAATCTGAAAAG
>NZ_JBHNMF010000293.1:0-4262 GCF_048562965.1 Thiolapillus sp.
GTGCCCCAGCCGTCCTGGTCACCAAGCACTACGCAACAACTTCGCAAGCTCGTTGCTGCTCCGTACTTGGCTCCCAATGACTGGACGCCGCGTTCGGAGGCCTACTTTGTTTTCCCTCTGGCGCAAGGCACGCCGGGAAAACAGTGCGGCCTCGCGGCTACTGGGGTCTACCAGCCTTCGCTTCGCTCTCCATGGCTGGCAGCGCCGGTACCCCTGGCCGGGGCGGTTATCGAGCAGATAACGGCTGCCCTGCCTGTCCAGGGCCATTGCCTGCAGGCGCTGAAAGGCCACGCCATCGGCAGTGGCGCTGGCCCACAGGGACAGCCCACTTTCAGGTGTCCACTGGTACAGTTTGCCACTTGCACGGCTGGCAATAAACACACGCCCGGCAAGATCAACGCTGATGGCAGAAGGATCACAAAACGCATCTTGCTGACAAGCATCCCCCGGTGCCGCATACAGTTGCTCTACAAAACCATCATGAATGAACAACAGACGATTACCGGCACTGTCAGTCGCCAGTAACCCCGCTTGCCAAAAGGCCAGATCACTCAGTTGCAAAGGACCGGACAACTGCCTCTCAAGATCGGTCTCTTGCTGTAGCTGACCGTCAGCATCAAAGAACCACAACCGGGTATCCGTAGCCATCACGCTACCGCCCTGCGCATCCGTCAACAAGGTACGTACAGCACCTGCTGATGGGTGTGTTTCCTGCAGGTCAGCCCAGGGCCTGAGCCTGACCTCATCACTACGGCGTGGCAACAGAACCGGGTGATCCCGGGTCTCGCCATCGCCCCGGTACAAAATACCGGTGTCCGGGTCAAAGGCATGATGTACATTCAGGCCCCAGCCGCCCAGGCCGGCCTCCCGATGGGTATAATTACCGATCAGTGCCTGCCATTGGCGAGTGACCTGAATCTGACCTTCGGTATTGCCAGAAAGGTCATGGGATACTGGCAAGGCACCAAACGACAGCTTTTTGCCCCGCGCTGCAGATAAGTAATGGCTGCGATAGCGTTGCCGCACTTCGATTTGCGCGGGACGCTTACCCTCGACCCGGCGTCCATAGGCATCACGGCCATCCCAGGTGAAATGCCCCACCAAACCCGGTTCGCCGTCAAATCGCTGATGAAAAACCTTTCCCGCCACGCGTACCACCCATTCGACCTGCGCCAGATCTTCACTGGCAGCATCCGAACTGAGCGCTATTTCCAGCGTCCGCCCCAAGGTATACCCGGCAGCTTGCCGGGCATTGTAATGCAACGCATAGGGCGTATCCGCCAACGGTACCCGCCGCGTTATGGGGGGCTGAGGATCATCGGGCGTTACGGGTTCCGGCAACGCAGCGGCAAAGCGCTGCTCCCCCCTCGTCGGCACACCTACCGCCAGCAGGCCGGTTTGCTGCACAGGCAGGCGAATAAAACGATCCCCCGGGGAAAAATGCGCTGACAACCAGCGACGCTCCCGGTCACGAATGCCCAATGCCTGGATTTGTGCTTCGGTCATGGCCGCGCCATCGGACGTCATTGACAGACTGACCGACCCCGCATCGGCAGCCAGACGTTCCAATACCACCCCACTGTCTCGCGTTTGCCACCGCTGTTCCCCTGGATGATACAGACCGGCGGCTACCCGCGTACCCGTGGCAAGGTCGTGCACATTGGGAAGGTATAGCGGTGCCGGTTGGCTGAAATCCAGTTCAACGGGTTGCTGTTCCGCTTCCATATCTAACCTCACCACCTGGGCATTCATCCAGTGGGGCGGCAGAGAAACCGGCAGTCGCCTGAAAGCAACCCGACTGAAATCAGTCAGGCGCGCCATCAGAGACACACCCGCAGCAACCGGACTACCGTCCGTGGCAGAAAACTGCTGCCCGGCATTCAGGAGTAACACCCCTTGGTCGACAGGCGTGTCAGTATCGGGAACCGGACGCAGATCATCACCGTTTCCGGTGGAAATGAAATGCACCGACTCAGGGTTGGCTGCCTGCAGGGTCAGGGTATCGAACAGCTGTTCCTCTCCCCAATCCAGTGTCGCGGTTCGCCAGGCATCCACAAAACCCTCGCGGGAAAAGCGGATCACATAGCGATCACCTCCTGCCAGCAACAATCGGTACGCGCCCTGTGCATCACTGAACACATGACCCCATTCCGGATGACCAACAACGCTCACTTTAACCCCGGGCAGGGGAAAATCACGACTGTCTGTAATGCCGCCCGCAACACCGCTGACCTGCTTCTCATTATCAGGGAAGGCCTTCATGCCGGTTTGTACCGAAGGACTGGATTCAATCAGGAACCGATATCGATCATAGTAATCAGGAAACGGTAACGGGGAAAATTCAGGAACCGGGGCCGTAACCGGCTGCGTTTCCGGTGGCAACGGCAGCACCGTGACAACAACAGGCTGGGGGGTGACTGCGCCACGACTGTCCACAACGCCAATACTGTAGCGATGACTGCCCTGCACCTGTGGCGTCCATTCGATCCTGCCTGTTTGTGGATCGATATTCATCCCATCGGGATGCTGCAACAAACGGTAACGGAGGGTGTCGCCATCCGGGTCGATCGCCTGGACATCATATTGATACGGCGCCAACACTTCAGAGACAACGGGCGGTAAGCTGGTAATCTGAGGGGGATGATTGCTCAACGCCTGTACATTCAGCGTCTGGGAAGCGCTGTCCTGAACCACACCATCCGATATCGCCAATGACACCCGATAAGATCCCGGTTTGTCAGGCACGAATCCGGCCAGGGCGCGGCGGGCGTCCCATATAACCGCCCGGCTGCCTTCCGGACGGCTTTGAAAGGTCCATTGATAACTGAGTACATCCCCATCCACATCCTCCGATGCGCCTCCATCCAATAGAATCGCCTTCCCTTCAATCAAGGGTGAAGCAGTCTGAATGCGCGCGTCTGGGGCACTGTTTTCAGTACGGATCACCACCGTATCTGTCTGTATCGGCACGATACCATCGGAAACCCGCAACCCGATTTCATAGCGGCCCGGCACATCAACGCTGAAATAAGGGGAAAATGTCGTGATGTCCTGCAGTACAGCCGCGCTACCGGTGGGTTTGCTGACAAATTCCCACACCACACGTAGCGCATCTCCGTCAGCATCGGCGGTAGCACTGCCATCCAGGCGAACCTGTTCCGTTACATGTACGATGCGATCTTCCCCGGCATCAACGGAGGGAGGCTGGTTGGCAGACACCAATGAGGGAGACAGCAGAAGCAACAGGCACAGTGCCGTTAGCACTGAAGAAAAACAGTTAAGCCGGAAAATCCTTCTGGCTAATATTCCAACCTCATTATGACAGGGCATCTCTATCCAGGCTCTTCGACGTTTCATGTGGATTTGAGGATAGAGGCTGCTGGGCTTGCGATCATGTAGGTCATGGTGATGAAGGTCCCGGTGTTGCGGTAGCCTCTGGCTCTCGCCCTGGCTGCCTGGAACAGGCTGTTCAAACCCTCCATGCGGGCATGGGTGTAGGTTGATGTCCATCGGCGCACCACGCGCTCAGCATGCTTTTCCAGCGTCACCAATGCCTTGCGAACAGGCTCCAGAAACGGGCTTTCACCGATCAGTTCATGGGTATAGCTGATGAACCGGGTAATACGCCATTTGGCCGCCTGGGGCGTCTTCGCCAGGCGGATCCAGCGTAGCCGCTCCTTGATCCGCCATGCCGTGGCTGTATCCAATCCTTGTTCCAGCAATTCCGCCAAGGCCTTGAGCTGGTTCGGCGTCAGGTGATCCGCATCCCCTCGCTTGAGCACACCCCAGCGCAGGTGTTTCGGCAGCGGCTTGATCCGACTCTCCTGCTTCCTCACCTCGTCCAGCGCCTTGGTAAAGGTCTGCACGATATGGAACCGGTCCACTGTGACCTGGGGATTGGGCAGCTCCTCTGCAACACCACTGAGAAAGGCCGGGGACATGTCGAAGACCGCCTCCCGGATGTTGGCCGGATCGCCTTCGTGGGCATCCAGGAAGGCGGAAAACTGCTTCAGGGGCTGCTTGCCTTTACCCGGCGTGGCAAACACAACAGGCTCCTGGCGCTTTTCCGTGTCGATGAAGACCGTCGCATAGTTGCGCCCCCGCTTGCTGGCGGCCTCGTCCAGCCCAACAGGCTCGATGTCGGACAGATTGAACGGTGAGACCGCCTTGCCTACATAGTGCTCCACGATACGCCACAGCCGCTTGTCGGTGATCTCGATGATGCGGGCCGCCGCATTGACCGACATCTCCCGAACCAGGGC
>NZ_JBHNMF010000294.1:0-4209 GCF_048562965.1 Thiolapillus sp.
CTTAGCGGTGGCCTGCAATCACTGTTGAGAATTGCTTTCAGAAGCGTTTGTAGGAGCGTTGGATTTTTCAGCCGGCTCCTGGAAGTAGTAGTCGTATTTCTTGTGCAGGTCGTTGGTGAAGGTCCAGGCCTCGCTGTAGGAAAGGCCGCTGTCTTCCGGCAGGATGACTTTCACGTACAGCCCGTCCGCATGCTGTTTTTTCAGCCTGGCCAGGGCCTTGTCCAGCTGGCTGCGTGACAACGCCCTGAATTCTCCCGTGTGACCGTCGCGCCATTCGATACGGGGTTTCCCGCCTTTCTTGAAGTAGCGGACTTCCACCAGGTGACGACCCTTGGCGGAACGGGCAGGGCGCACCAGCTTGTCGTAGCGCACCTTCAGGGTGTCGTATTCGTCGGCCAGCACCAGGTATTTCTCTTCCACGGTCTGGCGTTCCTCCCGGGTTGCCGCCAGCTGCTGCTCCTGGTTGCTCAGCTTGTTCTTGAGCACGGCAATCTGCAGGCTCTGCCGGTCGAGCTGTTCTTTCAGCCGTGCATACTGTTGCTGAAAATCTGCCAGCTGCCGCCTGGACAGGGTTTCCTTCGCCCTGGCGGCGGTGACGGCCTTGTCGGCCGCCTGCTTGTCCAGCATGAGCTGGGTTGCCCGCTGGGTGAGATTGTTGCGTTCTTCCAGCAGGGTTTTCAGCTGCCGGTCACGGTCGGCAACGGCGCGGGCGCGCACCTTGTTCTGCTCCTGCAGGCGCAGCACCTGAAGCTGCAGTTCGTTGACGCGGGTATCGGCAGCCTGGAGCTGCTCCATGGCAGTATCGAGCCGGCTGGCCAGGTCTGCCTTTTCGGCGCCGGTGGAGCGGGCCAGTTCCACCGCTTGGCGCTCGGCCTCCATGGTGGCGCGGATCTCCTTGACCAGCTCCATGTTGCGCAGCAGCACCACCACCATGGAAATGAGGAAGATCATCATGATCACGGTCATGACATCCGTGAAAGAGGGCCAGAAGCTTTCGTTGCCCTGCTTGTCCTGGTTGTTCAGGCGCAGATCAATGAAGCCGCCGTGTTCGTTCATTCGTCGTCCCGGAGGCGGAAGCCGCGCCTGAGCAGTTTGATGACGGCACTCATGTCCCTGTTGCTTTCATCCATCTGGCTCTGGTATTCATCCACCGTGGCCAGCAGTTTGGCCTCGGCCTTGGTCACCACCTTCTGCGAGACCTGCATCTGCTTGACCAGGGACTGCAGCGAGCGCACCAGCCCCGTGAATTCATACAGGGTGGTTTCCTGTTCCACCACGAACATCGGTGCCAGGTAGGTCGTGGTGATCTGTTCGATGGCGCTGAGCAGATTGGTCTGGGCATCGGTGAGCTTGAGGTAGAAATAGCCGTAGAACAGGTAGCAGACGATGGCGGTAATGGTGGTGGACAGCGCCGTGGACATGCCGTGTATCACCAGCCCCATGCCGCCGACATCCACCGCGTTTTCCAGCAGATCGGAAGCGCCCAGCAATGCCAGGGACAGGGATACGATGGTGCCGAACACGCCGGTGAGTATGAGAATGTTGCTGATGTATTTTGGCAGGCTGGTGCGCGTGCTTTCATTGGCCAGCAGGGTGGCGGCCAGGGCGCCCTGGTTGATGGGTGTGCTGGCGTCGAACAGACGTTCCATCACCAGATAGCGACGGGCGATGATACTGTTGAGCGGCACCTGGTCCAGGGGGTTTTCGGCTTCCTCTTCCTGGTTGCGGATGAAGCGGCTGGTGGCGGCTTCTTCGCGGCTGTAGGAAAGAAAGATGGCGATAATGCGCAGGATGCCCACCAGGAACAGCGCGACAATGGCGCCGTTGATGATCCAGCCGGTAGCCGTCAGCTGGTCCTTGAAATAGACGGTCTTGATCAGATCGAATTTCCATATCGAGATACCGGCGAGGATAGCTGCCAGCAGCAGCATGAGTAACAGGGTATTGCGGCTGAAATGGCTGCGAAATGTAATAATCTGCAAGAATTCCGACCTCTGGGCGTTTCACTCCATATGATTACCGATGTTAACACATGCAGCGACAGGGAAAGATACCGGCGGGATCTGCTGGACATCTACCAGGCAGCTTTGCAGTCCGTCCACGGTGAGCGGGCGGTTGCCCGCTGGCTGAGCCAGTCAGACGGGGCATCTTTTGCCATGGCGGCCATCGGCAAAGCGGCGCCGGCCATGATGCAGGGGGCATTGCGGGCACTGGGGGAAAGGCTGCTGCAGGGGCTGGTCATCACCCGAAAAGGCTATGCTGATCCTCGGTTTGCATCTCATGAACGGATCATTCAGATGGAATCGGCGCACCCGGTGCCGGATGAAAGCAGCCTTGTTGCGGGGCAGGCGCTGCTGGACTTTATCCGGGATCAGCCTGAAAAACAGCCCTTGCTGTTCCTGATCTCCGGTGGTGCGTCCAGCCTGGTGAAAGTGCTTTCGGCAGGCATTTCCCTGGATGACCTGCAAAACCTGAACCGCTGGCTGCTCGGCAGCGGCCTGGACATTCATGCCATGAACAGCCTGCGTTGTAGGATTTCCGAAATAAAGGGTGGCGGGCTGCTCGGGTACATCGCGCATCGGCCCACGACGGTGCTGCTGGTGTCTGATGTGCCCGGCGATGATCCTGCCGTTATCGGCTCGGGGCTGCTGTTTCCGAGCCCACAGGGGAAGCTGCCAGCGCATCTGCCTGAATGGCTGGCTGCACTGCCGATGAGACCGCCTGTACCGGAGCAGACAACCGTGCCTCAGCACCATCTGGTTGCCACGTCGGCACAGGCCGTTGCTGCAGTGGCGCAAAAGGCCCGGTCGTTGGGCTATGTGGCCCATGCCGGGTACCCCCCGATGGAGGGAGATGCCGCAGAGCAGGGGGCAGCGTTTGCCCGCTCGCTGTCGGAAGCCCCGCCGGGGGTTCATGTCGTCGGGGGAGAGACCACGGTGGTATTGCCGCCGCATCCGGGGCGCGGTGGCAGAAACCAGCATCTGGCGCTGGCGGCTGCCCGGGAGATTGCCGGGCGAGACGACCTGCTGGTTCTGGCGGCCGGCACCGATGGCAGTGACGGTCCGGGGGAGGACGCCGGCGCCCTGGTCGACGGCAGCACCTGGCAGCGCGCGCGGGACGAGGGATTCGACCCGGCGCTGGCGCTCGAACAGGCAGACAGTGGCAGCGTGCTGGAGGCAACAGGTGATCTGATCTCCACCGGCCCTACGGGCACCAATGTCATGGATCTGCTCATCGGACTGAAAGTGCCGGAATCCGGCTGAGATCGTCATGTCACGATTGCAGCCTGGTTCACGAATGTCTGCCTGAACTTTTGCTAGATTGCTGCCATAGATCCCCGGTTTATCGCAGTCCCTCATGATCAGACAGAATCTTTCAGCCGCCATCCTTGTCAGCCTGTTGTGTTGCCATACTGTATTTGCTGCCGACTATCACATCGGTCCGGGGCAGCCCCTTTCCCGCATTGCCGATGTGCCCTGGAACGATCTGCAGGCCGGCGATCATGTCTTCATTCACTGGCAAAGCACGCCATACAGGGAGAAGTGGATCGTGTCGGGTCTGGGGACTGCCGCGCAGCCCATCGTTGTTTCCGGTGTGCCGGGCCCCACGGGGCAGTTGCCCGTCATCGACGGCAGGGATGCGCAGACACCGCGTAATATCAGCTACTGGAATGAGTCTCGCGGTGTGCTCAAGATCGGGGGCGATCTCAATCCCAACGAGGTGCCACCCACGTACATTGTGATCGAGAACCTGGATATCCGTTCCGGTCGTCCACCCTATGGCTTTGCGGATGATCATGGATCGGACCAGAACTATGCCAGCAATGCTGCTGCCCTGTATGTTGAAGTGGCACAGCACCTGACCATCCGGAACTGCATCCTGCGGGATTCGGGAAACGGCCTGTTCATCGGCGTGAATGGCGGCAGAACCCAGGACATCCTCATCGAGGGAAACCGCATTTACGACAACGGCATCGAAGGTTCCATCTACCAGCACAACACTTATACATCAGCCCTGGGCATCATCTATCAGAACAACTACCTGGGGCCGCTGAGAGACGGGGCCGAAGGCAACAACCTCAAGGACAGGTCGGCGGGGCTGGTGGTGCGCTACAACTGGATCGAGTCCGGCAACCGGCAGCTTGATCTGGTGGATGGCGAGGATTCTGCTGCCGTGGTCGATCACGCGGACTACGGGAAAACCTTCGTC
>NZ_JBHNMF010000295.1:0-4170 GCF_048562965.1 Thiolapillus sp.
GGCCGGGATTACCTGTTCAGCGAGGAGAACATCCAGTCCGCCGTTCAGAAGCTGAAGAACGTCAAGTACGACGGCCTGTTGAAAACCAACGAGGCTATCCATGAGCTGCTGACCCTGGGCACGGCACTGGAACAGACCGTGGAGGGGGATACCCGCAGCTTCAACCTGCGCTATGTGGACTGGGGCGACTGGCGCAACAACCGCTTCCATGTAGCCGCAGAGTTCAGCGTGGAGCGTACCCGCAGCACGGAAACTGCCCGGCCGGACATCGTGCTGTTCGTCAATGGTATCCCCTTCGCGGTCATCGAGTGCAAATCGCCCAAGGTGGAGGTGGAGCAGGCCATCTCCCAGTCCATTCGCAACCAACGGGACGAGTATGTTCCCAAACTGTTTATCTATACCCAGATTGTGCTTGGTGTGAACAAGAACGCTGCCCGTTATGCCACCGTGGGCACGCCCGCCAAGTTCTGGTCGTTGTGGAAGGAGCGGCAGGACAAGGAAGCGGCCATGGCGCAGAGCATCCATCGGACACTGCCGGATGAGACAAAGGATGCCCTGTTTCCCGGTGAGTTTGCCACCGCCCGCCGGTTTTTCGATACGCTGGAGGCCGAGGGTGTACGCGAAATCACGGAACAGGACCGGGCGATTTACAGCCTCTGCCGTCCCGAGCGCCTGCTGGAGCTGGTGTACAAGTTCACCGTGTTCGATGGGGGCATCAAGAAGATTGCACGCTATCAGCAGTATTTTGCCATCCAGCGCATTCTCACTCATGTGAAACAGCGCGATACGGAGGGCCGCCGCCGGGGTGGCATCGTTTGGCACACCCAGGGGTCCGGCAAGTCGCTCACCATGGTGATGCTGGCCCGCGCCCTGGCCCAGGAGCCGGACATCCACAATCCGCGCATCGTGCTGGTAACCGACCGCAAGGATCTGGACAAGCAACTCAAGGAGACCTTTGCCGCCTGTGACATGGCGCCGCAGCGGGCGCGCACCGGGCGCGATCTGCTGGAGCTGGTGTCCGATAAAAAGGCCGACCTGGTCACCACGCTGGTGCACAAGTTCGACAAGGCGTTGAACGTGAAAAAGTACCGGGACGAATCGCCCGATATTTTCATGCTCATCGACGAGAGCCACCGCACCCAGTTCGGCAACTTCGCGGCACGTATGCGACAGATGTTCCCCAATGCCTGCTATCTGGGTTTCACCGGCACGCCGCTCATGAAGAAGGAGAAAAACAACTTCGCCAAGTTCGGCGGGCTCATAGACAAGTACGCCATCGACCAGGCCGTGGCGGACGGTGCCATCGTGCCGCTGCTGTACGAAGGCCGCCATGTGGAGATGGAGCAGAACGAGAAGGCCGTCGATCTCTGGTTCAGTCGTCATACCCAGGGACTGACGGATGCGCAGCGGGCCGATCTGAAGAAAAAATACGCCCGCGCCGAGATGCTGAACAAGACCGATCAGGTCATTTACATGCGCGCCTTCGACATCAGCGAACACTTCCGCGCCAACTGGCAGGGCACGGGCTACAAGGCGCAGCTCGTGGCACCGAGCAAGGCCGCGGCGCTCAAGTAGCATCACTATCTGGAGGAGCTTGGCTTTGTCTCTTCGGAAGTCATCATTTCCGGCCCGGACAGCCGTGAAGGCTATGACGATGTGGACGACGAGCCCGCCGATGAAATCGTCAGGTTCTGGCAGAAGATGATGAAGCGCTATGGCTCGGAGGAGGAGTACAACAAGCAGATCATCAACCGTTTCAAGTACGGCGACGAGCCCGAGATTCTGATCGTGGTGGACAAGCTGCTCACCGGCTTTGATGCGCCACGAAATACGGTGCTCTATCTGACCCGCATCCTGCGTGAACATACCCTGTTGCAGGCCATCGCCCGCGTCAACCGCATTTATGAGAACGAAGACGGCGCCAGCAAGGAGTTCGGTTACATCGTGGACTATGCCAGCGTGCTGGGCGAACTGGACCGCGCGCTCTCCATGTACAGCGTGCTGGACGGTTTCGAGGATGAAGACCTTGCCGGTACGCTCATCGCCGTGCAGGAAGAAGTTGCCAAATTGCCCCAGCGCTACTCCAACCTGTGGGATCTGTTCAACGAGGTCAAGAACCAGTACGACGAGGAGGCCTACGAGAAACTGCTGGCCGATGATGCGCTGCGCGAGGAATTTTACGAGCGTTTGGCCCAATACAGCAAGGCCCTGGGGATAGCCCTTTCGGTAGAAAAGTTCGTCATGAACACGCCGGAAGAGAAGCTGCGCCAGTACAAGGATGACCTGAAACGATTCCAGAACCTGAAGGCGTCGGTCAAGATACGCTATGCCGAAGCCATCGACTACCGCGACTACGAGCCGAAGATCCGCAAGCTGCTGGATACCCACATCTCGGCCAGCGAAGTCATCCAGATCAATGAGCCGGTGAATATCTTCGATGAGGAAACCTTTTCCCAGGTCAAGGAGGAGCATGGCATCTATGGTGCGAAGACTACGGCGGCGAAGGCCGACACCATTGCCCATGCAACGAAGAAGGCGATTACCGAGAAAATGGAGGAAGACCCCGCCTTCTACGAGAAATTCTCGAAACTGATTCAGCAAGCCATCGATGACTTCAAAGCCAAACGCCTCTCTGATCTGGAATATCTGCAACAGGTCAGCGAGATTCGCGACAAGATCGTCAACCGCGAACATGACAACGTGCCACAAGCTCTGCAGGGCAATGACGATGCCATGGCCTTCTATGGCATCCTGAAACCCTACTTTGAGGCGTCTGACGAGGGAACCGCCTGTGCCGCTGCGCTTGCCATCGGCAATATCATTCGCCACCACTGGAAGGTTCACTTCTGGGACGACCTGGATGCGCAGAAACAGGCGATGAACGATATCGATGATTACCTGTATGACGAGGTGAAGGGCGAGCGCGGCATCGATCTCGGCACCAAACAGATGGACGAGATTATCGAAAAATCCATGCAACTGGCCAGGCACCGGATTTTTTGATGAGTGGTCAGCCCATCACCGAACAAGGTTCGGCATTCCACATCCGGTACGGCGGACAGGTCATTCCCTGCCAGGTCTTGTACAAAGCCCGCAAGACCATGGAAATTGCGGTTCATCCTGATGGCCAGGTCGTCATTACTGCCCCCCTTAGTGCAGAGATGGAAATGATTCAGGACAGGGTTCGCAAACGCGTTCGCTGGATTACCCGCCAGATCATATACTTCCAACAGTTTCAGCCCCATACCCCGCCCCGACGCTATGTGGGTGGCGAGACCCATCTCTACCTCGGCCGACAGTATCAACTGAAACTGTTGCAGGATGACAAGGATGAAGTGAAACTGATTCAAGGCCGTTTCCTGATTACCAGCAGAAATAGCCCAAAACCCGACAAGGCAAGACAACTGCTTGAACAGTGGTACCTGCTCAAGGCCAGGGAAAAATATGCAGAAATTCTGGCATCCCGGCTGCCGGAGTTCCGGCGTTTTGGCTGCAAGGAACCCAGACTACAAATACGGCAGATGAAAACCCGCTGGGGCAGCCTGTCACCCGGTGGAGTATTGACGCTCAACCGCGACTTGATCCGGGCGCCTCGTGAATGTATCGACTATGTGGTAACCCACGAGCTGTGTCACCTGAAATACAAAGACCACTCCACAGCCTTTTACAAATTGCTGGAACAACTTCTGCCAGACTGGGAGAAACGCAAGCATCGCCTTGAATGCATGCTCGTGTAGCGACATCAAGTTAAACGCCATATCACGGAAGTTTCAGGAGCTATGCTCGAATCTGGTGTATGAGCTGATTTGAAGAAGGCGGCGCTCCCGCTGAAATCGGTTTTACAAAACTGATGAACAGCCGAGGAGAACGCCACCATGAACAAAAATAACGTACTTGAATTTCGTGCGCCAGGAGAGATCCGGGATCCGTTGACGAAGTTGCTGCAGCAGGGCACACGGCAGCAGATCCAGCAGGCCATCGAGGCGAAGCTGGCCCTCCAGGCAGACTCCGGAGAGTCAGCTCCTCCATCACTTCAGCAGCTTCTTATGCGGTCGAGTAGATGGGCTCCACAACAGGTTAGGATCGTGTTGGCATTCTCTGTTTGCCGGCTGGTTTCCCACCGGTGCCGCAATATCCTCTCCGTACTGTCGCATCACCACACCCCTCACA
>NZ_JBHNMF010000296.1:0-4167 GCF_048562965.1 Thiolapillus sp.
CCCATGGCTGTTGATCCATTCGATGTGTTGGGTCAATAGCATAGACTCGGCGTGCTATGATGTCAAGCCTCTACAGACATGAAAAAGCGATTGTAGATCCATCGAGGCAGGCTTGTACTCAGTCTTAGGGGTGAGTAGTTACATTGATATTTGTTTTTCTTTCGATCAATGAAACAGCATCGTTGCATGAGTCGTTGATCGATCCACTCAGAAACACTGTACACGCATCGGGGGTGCTCTATTATTCCTGGGTCATCCCCTATGGTTTCGCGCTGCTGCTGTTCGTGGTTCTGTATTTGCGATTCTTACTGGATCTTCCAAGAACCATCATGCTGTTGTTCATTGCTTCCGGCGCAATCTTTGTATCAGGAGCACTCGGATTTGAAATGCTGGGTGGGTGGTATGCGGACAGATACGGGGAAGTGTCCGTTGCTTACGCAATGCTCTATACATGTGAAGAAACACTGGAAATGACAGGCATCTCACTGTTTATTTATTCCTTGCTCAAATACATTGCCCAACGGTTCGACAATCTTCGCCTTGCCTTTTACGATGAATAGTCAGGGTTCTGTCTTTGAAGAAACAGCTTGTGACGATAAGAGAAGTTTTGAAATCATATCGATAGTCAAACTGTGATGACCCGCATCCGATTGCCTGTGGCATTTGCAACGGGGGCAGTACAGGTGTTGGCCTTTGCTCCCTTTTCCCAGGGTTGGATTGCGCTGCTTTCTCTTGCTGCCCTGTTCGCGCTTTGGCGTGGCACTAATCCGAAACAGGCATTTGGCATCGGCTGGGCCTGGGGCATGGGCTGCATGGGCTTCGGCGTGTTCTGGCTGCACAACAGTATTGCCCAGTTCGGGGGTGTATCCCTGCCCCTTGCCATCCTGCTGACGCTGTTGTTTGCTGCCGGCCTGGCCCTTTTTCCCGCCCTGGCAGGCTGGCTGGCGCGGCGTTTCTTCCGGGGTGAGGTGCGGCAACTGCTGCTGGTCTATCCCGCCCTGTGGGTGTTGCTGGAATGGCTGCGCAGCTGGCTGTTCACCGGCTTTCCCTGGCTGACGTCGGGTTATTCCCAGATCGATACGCCACTTGCCGGTTATGCGCCGCTGCTGGGGGTCTACGGTGTCAGCCTGATGCTGGCGCTGACGGCAGCTGCGCTGAACCTGTGGCGCAGCCCGTGGCTGTTGCTGGCGCCTCTCATCTGGCTGACGGGCTGGGGTCTACAGCAGATACACTGGATGACGCCGGAGGGTGCGCCTTTTACGGCGACCCTGGTGCAGGCCAGTATCCCCCAGGAAAAGAAATGGTTGCCTTCCCAGTTGCGCCCGACGCTGGAATTCTATGTCGAAACCAGCAAGGCGCATCCCGACAGTCGCCTCGTCATCTGGCCGGAAACGGCGGTGCCGGCATTTGCCGACCGGGTGGAAAAAAGTTTTCTTCAGCCCCTGGATACCTATTTCCGCGATCAGGGCCAGGATCTGCTGCTGGGAATTCCTGTACGGGATGCCAAGGGGCGTGCCTACAATGCCCTGATCAGCCTGGGAGCCTCCGGCCGGGGCCTGTATTTCAAGCGGCACCTCGTCCCTTTCGGTGAGTTCATGCCTTTTTCAGCCCTGCTGCAACCCCTGGTTGAGCTCTTCGCCATTCCCATGTCGTCATTTTCGTCCGGTGACAGGAACAAGCCGCCGCGACTGAAGCTGGCGGGCAGACAAGCCGGTGTTTCCATCTGTTATGAAGATACCTTTGGCGAAGAGGTTGCCCAGGCTCTGCCCGCCGCAGCTTTTCTGGTGAACGCCAGCAACGATGCCTGGTTCGGAGATTCCCTGGCGCCTCATCAGCACCTGGAAATGGCGCGCATGCGGGCGCTGGAAACCGGGCGCTACCTGCTGCGAGCGACCAACACGGGTGTATCGGCCATCGTCGATGAAACAGGCAGGATACTGGCGGTACTGCCGCAATGGAAGCGGGGCGCCATCACTGCCTCCATTCAGCCCTACGAGGGGGAGACACCTTTCCTGTGGTGGAAGAACTGGCTGGCAGTCGTTCTCGCTGCCCTGATGCTGCTGATCGCCTATCTGCGCAGGGAAGGCGGTGCACCCTCCACGTCCTGAACGCGCAGTCTGGCGGTTTCCTGCTTGCGCTGTTCCACTTCATATCTCAGGACCTGTGCATCCTGAAACAGCACCTCTGCTTCATCAGGCCAGGGTTCGTCAGGCAAGGCGGTTTTCCGGTCCTGCTCACAGGCTGTCGCCAGCCAGAGTATTTGTGTCAAAATCAGCATCTTCCTCATGGTTCAATAGTAGGCGATAAAATGAAAAAAGAAATCATCAGCACAAACAAGGCCCCCCAGGCCATTGGCACCTATTCTCAGGCGGTCAGGGCCGGCAACACGGTTTACCTGTCGGGCCAGATACCCCTGGTGCCGGAAACCATGGAAATGGTAGCCGGAGATATGGAGGCCCAGGTGCGGCGTGTTTTCGACAATCTCCAGGCCGTGGCCGAGGCAGCCGGCGGCAGCCTGGCGGACGTGGCCAAACTCAATGTGTTTCTGACCGACCTGTCTCATTTTCCCCTGGTGAACGAAGTCATGGCGGACTATTTCAGTCAGCCCTACCCCGCCCGGGCGGCTATCGGCGTGGCTGCGTTGCCCCGGGATGCCTGCGTGGAAATGGACGCCGTGCTCGAGCTCGGTGATTGAGAGCCTGAAACTCAGCCGGTAACGGTAACGACCACCTGGCGCTGGTGTGCCCTGCTGCGGTGCTCGTACAGATAAATGCCCTGCCAGGTGCCCAGCTTCAGCATGCGGTGATTTACCGGCAGGGTCAGATCCATGTTGGTGAGTATGGAGCGGATATGGGCGGGCATGTCGTCGTCGCCCTCGTCGATGTGCCGGAACAGCGGCGATCCGTCGGGCACCAGGTTGATCATGAAGCGTTCCAGGTCACTGCGCACAGTGGGGTCGGCGTTCTCGCAAAGGATGAGCGAGGCGCTGGTATGTTTGACGAAAACATGGCACAGGCCGGTGATGACGTTGGAGGCGGCAACCACTTTTTGTACATCCTTGGTGATGTTGTAAGTGCCGCGCCCGGCGGTGAGCAGGTCGAGTTGTTCCTGATAAGCCATGACTGTCAGCGCGAGCTCCCGGATTTCTGTTGTTTGGAAGAATTGCCCTGGGGCGTGACCGTAGCTTCCAGCCTGCCACCGTACTCCCAGGGGCCGGGGTTGACGGGGTTTCTTCTGGGGCGCCCCTCCATGTCCATGTCCATGGGCGTGGTGGCCAGTAACTGGTCGCTGTCCGCGAAAGGCGCGGTCTTGTCCGGGCGATAACCGGCGGCGCTGCCCATGCCGTCTGCCGGGAAAGCGGCGAACCAGGCCGGGTCGAACTTTTTCAGACGCAATTCGCCTGCAGCAGGTGTGAAATCGGAGAAGCGGCCGCCGATATACACGTTGCCGGAAAAGGAGCTGCTGTGTACGGTCTCCGGGTCGATCTCCACCAGCACGGTTTCCGGGTTTGCTTCCACAGTGTTTCCCGAACGCCGGTATCCCAGCAGGATATTGTTGCGGATCCGGTTGCGGTCCGAATAACGGGTGTTCTGCAGCACGTGACGGCGGTTGAAGCCGATGAACAGGTTGTGTTCGATGCGGTTGTCGCTGGAGCCCAGGCGCGGATTGTCCGTCTCCTGCCAGAAGCTGGTGCCATGGCGGTCATAAGGGCCGAAGATATTGTTGCGCACTACCGCATTTCTGACGGATGTGAAATTGGGCCCGACATCGCTGTTGTGGAAGTAGTTGCTTTCCACCAGGGCAAATTCAGTGATCCCCTGCCCCAGCCCGTTCAGTGCACTGCCATCGCAGCGGGGATCGTCATAGGGGATATCGTCTTCGGCGCAGGTGCTTTCCGGGTCGGCATTGATCTGAAAGTCGGAATTCGTATTGTTGTGCAGTTCATTGTTGCGCACGATGAACCAGTCTCCTCCATTCGACAGGTAGATACCGTGTCCATCGCCTTCACCGGCATGATGGGCGATATTACCATCGACCACGATCCAGCAAGTGTGTCTTCGGCCTCGTGATAGATTTTGGGACATCCCAGTCCCCAAAATCGACTCGGCCTTTGACAACCTATTGGTGCCCCAGCCGTCCTGGTCACCAAGCACTACGCAACAACTT
>NZ_JBHNMF010000297.1:0-4150 GCF_048562965.1 Thiolapillus sp.
GTGTTGGGTCAATAGCATAGACTCGGCGTACTATGATGTCAAGCCTCTACAGACATGAAAAAGCGATTGTAGATCCATGGAGGCAGGCTTGTACTCATCTTAGGGGTGAGTAGTTACACATATAGACCATTTCCAACCTTCACGAAAGAGCGGTCCACCTGTCGTTTTTGACCTGAATCAGCTACCATTGCAAAACTTTGAAATCAGCAGGTTCACCTCATGTCATCGCTTATCTGCGGCTCCTTTGCCTACGACACCATCATGGTGTTTCACGACCATTTCAAGAATCACATCCTGCCCGAGCAGGTGCATATTCTGAATGTCTCCTTTCTCGTGCCGGATATGCGCAGGGAGTTCGGCGGCTGTGGGGGAAACATCGCTTACAACCTGAAGCTGCTGGGCGGTGAAGGCGCGCCCATGGGCACGGTAGGCACAGACTTCACCCCCTATGCCGACTGGATGGACAGGCAGGGCATCAGTCGTGAGTATCTGTGGATCATCGATGGTGAATACACCGCCCAGGCCTATATCACCACGGATCAGGACGACAACCAGATCACGGCATTTCATCCTGGCGCCATGAACCACTCCCACCTGAACAAGGTCAGCGATACTGCGGGTGTGACCCTGGGGCTGCTGTCTCCCGATGGCCGCCAGGGCATGATCGAACATGCCGAGCAGTTTGCTGAAGCCGGCATACCCTTCATCTTTGATCCCGGCCAGGGCATGCCCATGTTCGATGGCGACGACCTGCTGCGTTTCGCCGAACAGGCCAGTTGGCTGGCCTTCAACGATTACGAAGCCAAGCTCATGCAGGAACGCACGGGAAAAACCATCGAAGCACTGGCGGGGCAGGTACAGGCCATCATCGTAACCCGCGGTAGTGAAGGTTCCAGCATTTTTACCGATGGCAGGGAGATCGTGATTCCCAGCGCGAAAGCGGCATCGCTCGAAGACCCCACAGGCTGTGGGGATGCCTACCGCGCCGGCCTGTTGTACGGTTTGCAGAACGGAATGGACTGGGAAACCACCGGCCGCATCGCCTCTCTCATGGGCGCGATCAAGATCGAACAAGCCGGCACCCAGAATCACCGTTTCACGCTGGATGAATTCAAGGCAAGATTCAACGAATCTTTTGGCTATTCGTTTTAACACAAGGTAAACAGACATGGGCCATACCCACGGTGACGAAAAATTCCTACCCCTGAAAATCGCTATCCTTACAGTTTCCGACAGCCGTACCGAAGAAACGGACAAGTCCGGCGGCTACCTCAAGGAAGCCGTGCAGGAAGCCGGGCATGTCTTCGTGGACAAGCAGATCGTCCCGGATGATATCTACCAGATGCGCGCGGCATTTTCTGCCTGGATTGCCGATCCGGGAGTGGAAGTCATCATCGCCACCGGCGGCACCGGCGTCACCGGCAGAGACAGCACACCGGAAGCCGTAACACCTTTGCTGGACAAACAGGTGGAGGGCTTTGGTGAGCTCTACCGCCAGATCTCCTTCGAGGAAATCGGCGCTTCCACCCTGCAGTCCCGCACGGTCGCCGGCCTGGCCAATGGCACCTTCGTGTTCTGCGTCCCCGGTTCCACCGGCGCCTGCCGCACCGCCTGGACAAAGATCCTTCAGCCTCAGCTGGATATCCGCACCCGCCCCTGCAATTTTGCTGTACTCATTCCCCGTCTGATGGAGAAGTAAGATGTCCGGATGCGACTGCACCCCAACGGTTTCCGACCTCAAACCCTATGAAGAAGCAGTGGAACTGCTGCTGTCCCATGCAAAGCCCCCGACCGCCACGGAAGAACTGGAACTCCATGACGCCCTGGGACGGGTGCTGGCTGCACCGGTAAGAAGCAGCATCAATGTTCCCGGCTGGGACAACAGCGCTATGGACGGATACGCGGTACGCGTGGCGGATATTCCCGCCGAAGGTGCCAGTCTCAGGATCTCCCAGCGCATTCCCGCCGGCGTGGCTCCCCAGCCCCTGGAGCCGGGAACGGCTGCACGCATCTTCACCGGCGCCCCCGTACCTGAAGGCGCCGACGCCGTGGTCATGCAGGAGCTGACCTGCCAGCAGGACGACGAAGTCATCATCAATACGGTTCCCCAGGCCGGCGCCCACATCCGGCGCACAGGCGAGGACATCCGCCAGGACGAAGAAATCATCCAGCCTGGCGCTCGCCTGCTGCCCCAGCACCTGGGCCTGGCCGCATCCGTGGGTGTGGGCAAACTCAGCGTATTCCAACGCCCCCGGGTGGCGGTGCTGGCCAGCGGTGACGAGCTGCAGATGCCGGGCGAACCACTCAAGCCGGGCATGATCTACAACTCCAACATTTTCACCGTGGCAGGCATGCTGCGTGCCCTGGGCTGCGAGGTCATCGACCTCGGCCAGGTGGAAGACACCCTGGAGGCCACCAAGCAAGCCTTGCTGGATGCCGCTGGCCAGGCCGACCTGGTCATCGCTTCGGGCGGTGTATCCGTTGGCGAAGAAGATCATGTCAAACCCGCTGTGGAAGCCCTGGGTGAGCTGAACATGTGGAAAGTGGCCATCCGCCCCGGCAAGCCCGTGGCCTTTGGCCACATCGGCGACACACCTTTTATCGGCACCCCCGGCAATCCCGTGTCCCTGTTCGTCACCTTCCTGCTGTTTGCCCGGCCCTTCATTCGCAGGATGGCGGGACTGAGTGAGGTCATGCCCGTCACCATCGAAGCAACTGCCGGCTTCGACTGGAACAAACCGGACAAGCGCCGCGAGTTCCACCGTGCACGACTAGAGAAACAAGCAGATGGCAGTGACCTGATCAGCGTCTATCCCAGCCGCTCCTCGGCCGTGCTCAGCTCCACCACCTGGGCCAACGGCCTGGTGGTGCTGCCCGAGAACCAGACCATCGAGGCCGGACAGAAAGTTCAGTTCATGCCCTTCAGTGAGTTGCTGTCATGATCAGGCTGTTGTATTTCGCCAGCCTGCGCGACCGCCTGCAAACGGACGGGGAAAGCCTGGCCCTGCCGGAGAACGTCAGTAACATTGGCGCTCTGAAAGCCTGTCTCGCCGGGCGGGGAGGCTCCTGGAAGGAAGTCTTCGCCAATGATGAACTGGTGCTGGCCGCCGTCAACCAGGAAATGGCCCAGGACGACACCCCTGTCAGGGACGGTGACGAGGTGGGTTTTTTCCCACCGGTGACCGGGGGCTGAAGGCCGGATATTCGGCTGGGTCATGAAGGCGGGAGGAAGCTGACAGACCATGCCCGGAGACCCAGATGAATTCACCCGTTTCAGGGAAAAAGCGCGGGCCGAAACATCACGGCGTTTGCTGGAGGAATTCAAGGAACGGGTGGAACAGGCAGTGCATGAGCACGGCGACCAGGCCCAGACCGGTTTTTGGACCTACAGGCCGGGCCATAGCTTCCCACCAGAAGCCATCCGCCATCCATCCGAGTATGACGGCGGCAGGTACCTGAACCTGGCCTGCACCCAGACAGACCTCAAACCCACCGCCCAGAGGAAACTGGTCGAATCCTGGTGTGAGGCGCTGCCCGGTCTGGACAAGGTGGAATTCCTGTGGCTTTCCAGCCGGGTCAATCAGCCCTTGTTCGATGCCGCCTGCCAGATGAAATCCCTAACCCGCATCGCTCACCGATCCCCTAGTTCCGGCGTTTTTGGGCGCCGGGACGTGGCCAAGATAGCCCGATAGCCCATTTCAAGCGTGTCTTCGGCCTCGTGATAGATTTTGGGGCGTCCCAGCCCCCAAAATCGACTCGGCCTTTGACAACCTATTGGTGCCCCAGCCGTCCTGGTCACCAAGCACTGCGCAACAACTTCGCAAGCTCGTTGCTGCTCCGTACTTGTCTCCCAATGACTGGACGCCGCGTTCGGAGGCCTACTTTGTTTTCCCTCTGGCGCAAGGCACGCCGGGAAAACAGTGCGGTCTCGCGGCTACTGGGGACTACCAGCCTTCGCTTCGCTCTCCATGGCTGGCAGCGCTCGTGCCAAGGTACTCGCCAAGAGAAGAGATTCTCGTGTTTTTTGCGCTCTCAGGGGCTCTGGAGGATGTTTTTTTGACAGAACAGACGCACCAGTCCCTCAGCACCCAGGACTGATTCTTTGAGTCGATGTTGTTGGGGACGGAAGAACCTATCCAGGCGGCGACCA
>NZ_JBHNMF010000298.1:0-4147 GCF_048562965.1 Thiolapillus sp.
TGAGCAGGATGCAGCAATCAGCGTATAGAACAAGCTCTAACGGGCAGTATGAACAAAATAGCAACTTTATTTCACCCGAAAATATACGGTGGAACAATGTTGCTTACTCTAAACTCTAGAACCAGAATAAACCACCGAAAATTTGCTCCAAACGCTCTGGTCTGATACTTTCCCCTACCTGAAAAAAATACCTGCGCAGAACCAGCCAGATACAGCCGTACAGCCCGCTTGGCGCATATTCAGTTATATATAATGTTTTTATACTGAATTTCAACACCTTGCATAGTCGTCATACGGCAACCGGCATACAGGTAATACTTTACATCCGTGCTAGCGCACGCGGATATACAACTCAATGACAAGCTATCCAGGTAAGTGCCCATGGCGAACAAGTCTATGAATATCGACCCCCTTTCCTTTGAACCCTACAAGGCAAAAAGGGGGGAAGAATACATGAATGAAAAACAGGAAGCGCACTTTCGCTCTATCCTGGAAAAATGGCGCACATCACTCATGGAAGAAGTGGATCGCACAGTACATCATATGAAAGACGATGCCGCCAACTTCCCTGACCCTAACGACCGCGCCAGTCAGGAAACAGAATTCAGCATTGAACTGCGCACCCGTGACCGTGAACGCAAACTGTTGAAAAAAATCAACGAAGCACTCGACGCCATCGACGCGCATGAATACGGATTCTGCGAATCCTGTGGCGCCGAAATCGGTATCCGCCGTCTCGAAGCCCGGCCCACTGCCAACCTCTGCATCGAATGCAAGACCCTGGAAGAGATCCGGGAGAAAAACTACGGCTGAGATGGCTGATGCCGTTCCCCGCCAGCCAAAGCCGGTGCCTGTGCATCGGCTTTGCTGTTTCTGATGCGCTATAGAGGGCGGTTCGCCCCCTCCCCCACCGGCTCCCTGCACTTTGGTTCACTGGTTGCCGCTGTCGCCAGCTATGCCGATGCCCTGCACCATCAGGGAAACTGGCTGGTACGCATGGAGGACGTGGATGAAGGCCGCACCGTCAAAGGAAGCGCGGATGATATTCTGCACACACTGGAAGCGCTCGGTTTCGAATGGGATGAGCCTGTCATCTTCCAGAGCCAGCAAAAAGCCCGCTATGCGGATGTGCTGGCCTGGCTCGCCGAGCAGGGCCTCACCTATGCCTGCAGCTGTTCGCGACGGGAAATCGCCGCACACGCAACTTCCGGTATCGAAGGTCCCGTCTATCCTGGTACCTGCCGGCATGCCCGTATAGAGGATCCCACGGGCAAGGCCATACGCCTGCGTACGGATGCAGAAGAAATCTGCTTCGAGGATCGCATCCAAGGCAGGCATTGCCAGATACTTTCACGGGATGTCGGTGATTTCGTTGTTCGCCGGGCGGACGGCTACACTGCCTATCAGCTGGCCGTCGTGGTCGATGACGCAGACCAGCACATCAACCGCGTCGTGCGCGGTGCTGACCTGTTGGTCTCTACACCCCGGCAGATCTATGAGCAGAAGCGGCTTGGTCTTCCCCACCCGACCTACGCGCATGTACCCCTGGCCAGGGATGAGCAAGGCAGGAAACTCAGCAAGCAGGACCGGGCGCATCCGGTATCTGCTGCGGCCCCACTGCCGGGTTTGCTTTCGGCCTGGCATTTCCTGCGACAGGCACCGCCTCCATCAGATCTGGACAACCCGAGGGAATTCTGGAAATGGGCTGCAAACAACTGGAGTATCGCCAATATCATTTAGAGCTGATAATCCGGAGCCACAGGAAGCCCGTTACACCGGCAATCAGCGATGCCAGCAATACACCAGTCTTGGCCATGAGAAGATCCTTCGGATCATTGGCAAAGGCCAGTTCAGCAACAAATATCGACATGGTAAAACCGATACCGCCCATCAGCGCCGCTCCCATAATATGACCAAACCCCAGTCCGTGGGGCAAATGGCTCCAACCGAGTTTCACCATCAGCCACACCATGCCGGCGATACCCAACAGTTTGCCCAGCACCAGCCCCATGATCACACCGAGAGCAACCGAATCAGCGAAAATTTCATCCATAGCGCCAAAATCGATGGGGATGCCTGCATTTGCCAGAGCAAAGACCGGAATGATCAGATAGGCGCTGGAAATGTGCATCCGGTGTTCGAGTATCTGTGCCGGTGACTGCGCCAGACTCACACCCTCTGACAGCGCACTGATACGGCCACGCATCCTGTCATTCAGGATGATATTGGGCTCCTGATCATGGGCCGCACGGATTTCATCCAGCAGCCCTTTGGCATTGGCTAGAAAACGGGGCGTGTCCAGTTTTGGTTTCATGGGAATGGTAAAAGCCAGAAATACACCGGCCAGGGTCGCATGTACACCGCTTTTGAGCATCGCAAGCCACAGCAACACACCCAGGAACCCGTAAGGCATGACGCGGCGAATGCCGCCCCGGTTCAATGCGATCAGCAACAGCAGAATACCCCCGGCCGTGCCCAGCGCCAGCATGTTGATGTCTGCCGTGTAGAACAGCGCGATCACCACCACTGCACCCAGATCATCGACAATCGCCAGAGCCACCAGAAAGGTCAGCAGGGCTGGCGGTACGCGCTTGCCCAGTAAAGCCAGGGTACCCAGTGCAAATGCGATATCCGTAGCCATGGGAATGCCCCAGCCCCGCGCTTCGGAACCGTTTTGATTCAGCAGGAAATAGAACAGGGCCGGCAGCAGCATGCCACCGATGGCTGCCGCGATGGGCAGCAGGGCCTGTTTGGGGTCAGCCAGCTCGCCAACCAGCAGTTCCCGCTTCAGCTCGAGACCGACGATCAGGAAGAACAGCGCCATCAGGCCATCATTGATCCAGTGATGCAGGCTCATGCTCAGAACAAGGTCACCACCACCGACAGTCACATCCGTGTGCAGGATGTGCTCATAGCCCTCACCCAGAGGGCTGTTGGCGATAGCCAGGGCGATCACCGCACACAGCATCAGCAGGATACCACTGGTGGTCTGCCGGTGAATGAACGCCTCCAGCGGCGTCAGCACCCGGTCGAACGCGCGCTCCCAGGGAGCGAGGTATTCTTTTCCTTTCAGCGGGTTGTTTCTATCCATCAGGTTGTGGCCGTTTTGGGAAGCAAGAGAGGTAACGGAAGCCTACCAGATGCTTGCCTCCGGTAGCAAAACACTGACCGATAAAAACGTCTGGAAAACAGGAAACTGCCGGGGCAGAAATGCTGTCAGTAAATCCGGTTCAACAGCCATGGACCTTCTATCAGTTCTTCGGGGGGCACCGGACGCTGAAACAGATATCCCTGACCGAGATCACAACCTGCGCTACGCACCAGCTGCAGCTGCTCGGGCGTCTCCAGCCCCTCGGCCAGCACTTCCAGCCCCAATGCATGGCCGACGGCCACGATGGCTTCGATGATGGATCGGTCGTTGGTGTCCGACAGAGCGCCGTCGATGAACTCGCGGTCAATCTTGAGTATGTCCACGGGGAACTTTTTCAGGTAGCTCAGGGATGAATAACCCGTACCGAAATCATCCAGGGAGATTTTCATGCCTTTGCTGTGCAGCCATTCGAGTCCGGCCAGCGTATCTTGACCGGCCTTGATCAATACCTGCTCCGTCAGTTCAACACCCAGATCCTGATAGCCCAAATCATGCTTTTTCAGAACACGCCTGATAACGGAAAACACGTCATAATAAAAAACTGGCGACCGGAAATATTGATGTCCACACGCAGATCGAACCCCTGGTCTTTCCATTTCCGCCGCTGCCTGCAGGCTTCCTTGATCACCCATTCGCCGATCGTATTGATGAGATCCGAGCGCTCGGCGACAGGCAGGAAATCATCCGGGGAAATCATGCCCTCGCCCGGCACTTCCCAGCGGATCAGCGCCTCACAACTCACCAGTTCCCCCGTTGTCAGATCCAGTTGAGGCTGATAGTGGAGCCCGAACTGCTCCAGTTGCAGGGCCTGGCGCAGGCGGATCTCCAGATCCTGACGGCGATTCAGCTCCCGGTTCATACTCTGGGTAAAAAACTGGGCTCTTCCCCAAATGGAGTGGGTAGATTATCGTAATCCCCTATGAGAGACAAAGACCTATATGCCCAGATACTGGGAATCAAGAGTCCCTGGCAAGTATCCGGTGTAGAGCTGGCGCT
>NZ_JBHNMF010000299.1:0-4093 GCF_048562965.1 Thiolapillus sp.
TCTTGGAAACCACAAAGGCCTGCCTGCCCATTTGCTCCATGGCGGCACGCAGGTCCTGTATATCGGAAGCAGACGAGACGAACGACTGGCTGACGGCATCCACTCCCTGGGTCAGGGCATATTCCAGGCAATTCCTGTCATGGGGCGTGAAGGCGCTGAAACCCAGATCGATGCCCGGCAGGTTCAGACCCTTGCGGGATGACAGCTCACCACCCGCCTGAACTTGGCAAAGCACATCGTTGCCATCCACCTTGATCACTTCCAGGGAGATGAGGCCATCGTTGAGATAGAGATGCACACCGGGCTTCACGATCGAAGGCAATTGCGGCAGACTCACCGATACGCGGTGGCGGTCACCCATCACCGTATCCGTGGTCAGGATGATTTCATCACCACGCACCAGATGGACCGTATCCAGCATTTCCCCGACGCGTATCTTGGGGCCGGGCAGATCGGCCATGATGGCCAGGCGGCGCCCTGTTTGTTCTGCAGCCGCCCGCAGCGCCTTTATATTACGCCCGTGCGTCGAAAAATCACCGTGGGAAAATTCAGCCGGGCCACATTCATGCCGGCCAGCAGCAGTGCCTCCATCTTCTCCGGCGCCGCAGATGCCGGGCCGATGGTTGCAACGATCTTTGTCTTGTTGTCCAGCAGTTTCATGAGTCGATGGCATCCCGTAGCAGCCTGCCACGCACGAAGTCGATATGCAGCCGCAGATGGTAGAGTTGATAGGAAAAGGACAAAGGCACCTTGACACCCCGCACCTCCTTTTCCAGATCATCCAGTTTTTTCAGCAAATGCGCCCGGCTCTTCTTCTGTTGCCTGGCGGATTCCTTGTCCACTTCTTCGAGCTGTTCATACCAGCGATAGATGCGTGCACGCATGCGCCAGCGGTACAGGGGCGGCACGACCTTGAACAGTGGCAGCAACAGGCCCAGAAGCGGCAGAATCATGATCTTCATACGATCGAGCAGAGAGGCTGCCCAGAACGGCAGATATCGCTGCAGGAAGGGCGGCCCGTTGCGGTAGAAGCGTTCCGCCTGTTCATTCAGTGGAAAGCTCATATGCCTGTAGTTGGGAAATTCCCCTTCTTCGCTGAACCAGCCGGCCGGCCGGTGCACCTTGTCGACCACCTGCATCATGAGGCTGACCAGCCCCGGATGCAGATCCTCCTGCACCACCAGATCGCTGGTAGTCGCCAGCAGCTTGATCTCTTCGGGCGGGATGTTCACGGCCAGGTCCTCCGCCCCTTCCGGCAGAGTCAGCACGGTGAGAAAATCATGGCGGCGCGCATAGGCATCAGCCCGCTCGAAGCTTGCCAGCCGGACGGAAGAATCATGCAGCAGACCGGTCACCAGGGGACTGCGGGGCGATGCCACAAAAAAAGCGGCATCGATCTGACCAGCCTTCAGGGCCTTTGATGCTTTGACTGAATCCCAGGCCAACATCTCGACAGAAGGTATCTTCAGCGCATTTTCTTCCATGAGGAGTCTGACCAGCGCCTGGGTGCCGGAACCTTGCGGACCGATGGCCACTTTGTGTCCCTGCAGGTCAGGCATGCGCTGGAGCCGCGTACCGGCTTTGTGGAACAGCCACAGGGGTTCATAGTAGAGGCTGCCCAGACCCTGGAGCCCGGTGGCGGGTTTGTTCGCCTGCACTCCCCCCTGTACGAAGGCCATATCCACCTTGCCCTGGCTCAGCAATGCCAGGTTCTCCACCGATCCGCGGGTACTGATGATTTGCAGATCGATTCCCTGATCTTTCAGCAGTTTCTGATAGCGCAGTGCAAACGCATGGTAGGCGCCACCTTTCTCGCCACTGGCAATGACGATGTGGTCCGGCGGTGCAGGCTTGATGTACTGGAAGGCCCAGACGAAACCCACCAGCACCAGCAGCACCAGGGGGCCGTAGACAGGCAATGCTTCTTTCCAGTTGTACTTGTCTCTTGTCATCTGTTTGTCAAAGTTCGCCTGGTTGTGCGGAGAACAGCCGGAAAAAGGCGGCTGCCTTGTCGAGGCTCTCCTGATATTCCTCATCGGGTTTCGAATCCGCTACAATGCCACCGCCGGCATGATAGCTCACTTTGCCACTGTCGATCTGCAGGGTACGAATGGCGATATTGCTGTCCATGTTGCCGTCAAAACCGATCCTGACAATACTGCCACAATAGATCTGTCGCGGATACGCTTCCAGCTCCTGAATGATTTCCATGGCACGGTGCTTGGGCACACCCGTGATGGAACCACCGGGGAAACAGGCTGCCAGCAGGCTCAGGGCATCTTCTCCCCTGGCCAGCTCGCCGGTTACCGTACTCACCAGGTGATGCACCGTCGGATAGGACTCCACCCTGAACAGCTCGGGCACCTCGATACTGCCGGGGACACATACCCTGCCCAGGTCGTTGCGCAGCAGATCCACGATCATGAGATTTTCCGCCCGGTCCTTTGCGCTGTTTTCCAGCGCCTCCACCAGTTGCAGATCATACCGCTCATCGGCACTGCGGGGCCGCGTGCCCTTGATGGGGCGGGTCGTCACCCGCCCGTTCTCCAGCGACAGAAACTGTTCCGGCGAGGAGCTGAGGATGTCGCCGAAAGGAAAAGGCAGGTAGGCGCCGTAGGGTGACGGGTTGGCGCCACGCATGGCCAGGTACAGGGGCCAGCTGTCACCCTTGAAAGAGCCGCTGAATCGCTGCGCATAGTTGACCTGATAGCAATCACCTTCACGCAGGTAATGCTGAATGCGTTCGAATGCCCGGTCATACTGCTGCCGCGTGGTTTCGTGTTTCGGCGCACCCGCGATCATGCCACCGGATTCAGGGGCCACCCCGTCATCAGGTGCGCTCAGCAGCGCCGGAAGTTCGGGAGGCATGGCAGCTGCCTTGCCCGCCAGCCAGCAACTGTGCTGGCGCTGATCCACGACGATGGCCCAGTCGAAGATGCCAATGGCCGCTTCAGGAATTCCACCCCGTTGTACAGGCAGCCCTTCGAGGCGCCGGCCGAAATCGTAGGAAAAGTAACCGACGGCACCGCCGGAAAAAGGCAGTTCACTGCTGTGTTCCTTTCCTGCTTGCAGTACCCGTCGAATGACATCGGTCACCGGCTCCCGGGTAGTTTCTGTCCTGCCGTCACGGTACTGAAGTGTGGTCAGCGCGTTTTCACTGATGATGCGGACACGCGGGTCGGCTACGAGGATATGATAACGCCCCCCATATTCCAGATGCTCACCGCCACCGCTGTCCAGCCAGAACGCCCAGGGAAAATGGCGCAGTTTCCGGTAGAGACGGGGAATGTCCGTGCAATCGGGAAGTCGGTGTACATGCATCGCTGGCATTTTACAGCACCCGCAAAGGCCCTGCGCGATCGCAGAACACCGGAAAGCTCTCCCCGGACAGACGCTTTACCGCAAATCATTCACCAGCGAAGCCGCGGTTTCCACTGCCACAGGCGAAACCTCCACGGTGAACTCGTCATGATCGATACCCATGCTGACAGACGCTCCCTGTTTCGCAGCAACGATCATCTCATCCGTCAGTTCAAAACGCATGAAATGCACGCTGGAAGTCTTTTCTTCCGTGGTACGTTCCAGGTCTTCATTGGCGATGGGATATATCTTTTCCAGGTCATCCACGCGCACCCAGACTTTGTCCTCGATGCCGGTGAGGCGCGCCAGCATTTTCTTGCGCTCTTCCACATCAGGGTATTCGAGCATGAAAGTGACCTTCCAGTTGCTGCCATCGGGAATCAGGGGATTGTAGGTATCCAGCTCTTCCTGAATGCCCTGTGCGTCAAAAATCTTCTCGATACGCAGCATTTCCTGAACCTGATACTGCATCGTCAGCTGATCCTCGAAATACAGCGCGGCATTTTCATTCAACCGCACCAGTCGGTTCTTCTTGTGCGCCATGACCTTCTGCCGAAATTCGGGGCGGGCCTGGTCATATTCTTCCAGGCTCATGAGATCTTCGCGTTTCAGTTTGTTGGCTCTTCCCCTGATTGAGTGGGCGCCCATCATCTAGTAATCCCATCAGGGTAAAGATCCAACCCGCCGAGATGGAAGTAAATGGCATTGGCAAACCGCTCTTTATTGCGGAAGC
>NZ_JBHNMF010000300.1:0-4079 GCF_048562965.1 Thiolapillus sp.
TGGAAGTATTTCAAGCGTGTCTTCGACCTCGTGATAGATTTTGGGACATCCCAGTCCCCAAAATCGACTCGGCCTTTGACAACCTATTCGTGCCCCAGCCGTCCTGGTCACCAAGCACTACACAACAACTTCGCAAGCTCGTTGCTGCTCCGTACTTGTCTCCCAATGACTGGACGCCGCGTTCGAATGCCTACTTTGCTTCCCCTCTGGCGCTATGCGCACGACGGGTAAGCAGTGCGGCCTCGCGGCTACTGGGGACTACCAGCCTTCGCTTCGCTCTCCATGGCTGGCAGCACAGGATACGGCTGTCGCCGGGATAGTAGCAGTCAAACATCTCGTGATCACTGCGGTTGCAGCAGTGATGCACGATGTGTGTCACTTTCATCAGTGTAAAGGACACGGGAAACAACCAGGACAGCAGCATCCCCACGTTTTCATTCACTCCTGGTGAAGGATGCAACAACCCGTGTGTGGCTTCGTGTATCAGCTGATAGTTGGTCAGCAGCAACATAGCAAACAGCAAGCCGATCACCAGCGATGCCGGCAACGGCAGACGGGAAGCCAGCCACAGCAAAAACAGCACTGTCACAATCAGTGATGCAACAACAAGCAGGTTGAGCGCTGCCGGAATATTTTTCTCTGCTGTATTCAAGACGCAAAACACATATGATATTTGAATGAACAGAAACCAGCATCAAAGACCGGAGCTGTTTCAGATTCTCCTGCTCTACTTCCCTCTTGCCTTTCTGGGCCTTGGCGGCCTGCTGATCCTGCAGTTTCAGACTGTCACGGGTGGGCTGCTGTTCACTGCCGCATGGCTGTATCTCCTGCCTCCGATAACCTGCCGCATCACTCTCGCCCTGTTCGGCAGGCCACTGACTCGCGACAGCACACCACAGGACAGAAGCTTTCGTGTCTGGTGGTTCCTCACCCAGCTGCAGATGCCCTTCAACCGCATCGGCCTGCTGGAAGAACTGCTGCGCCTGGTACCGGGGCTGTATGGCAGCTGGCTGACACTATGGGGCTCGCAGGTCAGCCCCTTTTCCTTCTGGGCCCGCGACATTCTCATCAGCGAACGTTACCTGCTCACCGTAGAGAAGGGCGCGGTGATCGCCAGTCAGTGTGGCCTGGCCGGCCACGTAGTCACTCTGGACGAAAGTGGCAATCACCACTTGCAGGTGGCCCCCATCGTCATCGAATACGGCGCCATGCTGGGCATACGCTCGGGCTGCAAGGTGGCAGCCGGCGAGATGCTGCCCGCCGGACGCATGCTGCCGCCCTTTACCTGCTGGAAAGACGGGCGCAAGCACAAGTACGCCGGCTGAACACCCTTCTCAGGCACCGCTGAAGCTCACGCCCTCGAACATCATGGACGGCGCCCGCAGGCTGGAATAAGGCCAGGGATCATTGCCCAGAGCCACCAGGTTTCCGAAGAGTTCCTTCAGACTGCCGGTCACGTTCATTTCCCCTACAGGCTCTGCGATCTTCCCGTTGCGGATCAGGTGCCCGCGCAGACCCAGGGAGAACTCGCCCGTGGTATTGTCTGCGTTGCCCCCCAGCCAGGAAGTGACATAGATCCCTTCCCCCGCCGCCGCGAGCAGGTCCTTCAGAGAACTGCTGCCAGGCTTCATAAGCAGGTTGGAACGGCTGCCGGTGGTGGGCGCCATCTTCAGCTTACGTCCATAGTAGGTATCGGCGTAGATATTCTGCACCACCCCCTTGTCCACCAGGGTCAGGGGACGGGCGGCGATACCTTCGCTGTCGTACAGACGTGAACCCAGGCCCCGCAGCAGCAGAGGGTCATCCACCAGGGTCAGTTGCTCACTGAACATCATCTTGCCCAGCTGCCCCATCCAGAAGGATCGCTTCTGTTGCAAGGCCTGGGCCGATGCGGGACTCACCAGGGAAGATATCAGGCGCCCTGCGGCCCGGGCATCGACCACCATGTAGCCTTTCTGGCTGGGCCCCTTGGTTACACCCAGGCGCTGCCGCACCCGTTCCAGGGCTTTCCTGGCAATATTCTGAACAGTAGGCATGTCCGACAGCCGGCGCGCACCCGGGTAGAAATCACCGGAGGCCCGTCTGTCTCCCCGGTCCCGAAAAGTGAGGTCTGCTCCCATCCATATGGAAGTACCTGTCTGTTCGCCATGAAAGCCGTTACTGCTCACGCTCAGTGAACGGCTGCTGCCGTCATAGACAGCACAGCTCGCAGAAATCAGCCGCTTGTCGCCACGAATCCCCTCATCCAGTTCCTTGCACCAGGCCAAACGCTGCGCCGGCGCCAGATCCCTTATCGCCGGATCCAGCAACTGCAGATCCCTGTCTGCACGTCCCTTGAAAAGCTCCGGCGGCGTTATCCTGCGATAGGGATCCGGCTGCAGGGCGCGGGTGAGGCTCACGGCATTGGCAATGAAACCGGCCAGTGACGGCTCGCGGAGGTCTGTTGTGGAATGGCTGGCATAGCGGCCATCCACATACAGCTCAATGGACAGTGCCAGGGAGGTGGCATCCTTCACCTTCTCCAGCTTGCCGTCCCGGTACTCATGGGTCACATCTCGACTGCGGCTTACGCTCACCCAGGCATCCTGGGCACCGGCCTTGCGGGCCAGCCCCAGAGACTGTTCCGCAGCGTGACGCATCTTATCCTGCATGTTCGCCTCCCACAGTCATCTTCGATACAAGCACCGATGGCATGCCCAGGGAAACGGGTACACTCTGTCCGTTCTTGCCACAGGTCCAGCCACCAGTATCCATACTGCTGTCGCCACCCACCATGGTGATGTCCCTGAGTACCTGGGGACCGTTGCCAATGATGTTGCAGTCCTTGATGGGTGCGGTGATCCTGCCGTTCTCCACCAGCCAGCCGTTTTTGATATAAAAGGTGAAATCGCCAGCACCGATGGACACCTGGCCATTGGTATAGGTCTCCGCCACGATGCCTTTCTTCATGGAGGCGATCATCTCCCCGCGGCTGTGAGGACCGTTCTCCATGAAGGTACAGGTCATGCGCGGCATGGGCGCATGCCGGTAGGACTCACGCCGCCCGGATCCGCCCGGCGCCACCTTGTAGTGACGTGCGGAAATGCCGTCATGGAGATAGCCGCGCAGGGTGCCGTTTTCCACGAGCACATTGCGTTGGGCGGGATTGCCTTCATCATCATAGTTGAGCGCACCGCGTTCGTAGGCGAGGGTTCCCTGGTCCACGATAGTGACGTGCGGGTTGGCAACCTTCTTGTTCAGCATGTCGGAATAAATACTGATTCCCTTGCGGTTGAAATCCGCCTCCATACCGTGGCCGATGGCTTCATGCAGCAGGATGCCGCTGGCGCCCGACGCCAGCAGCACCGGCATTTCACCGGCCGGGGGACGTCGGGCTCCGAACAGCACCAGGGTGTTGTCCACAGCCTTTTTCGCAAGAACCTGCAGGCGCTCATCGGTATAGTGATCCATACCATATCGCCCTGACAGATTGGCCGAATTGGACTGCCGAACGCCGTTCTTTTCCGCTGAAACCGTACACCAGAGACGGGTCATGGGACGGTAGTCAGCCACCACGCGGCCATCCAGTGTGGCGATCACCACCTGTTGCTCGTAATCCGACCAGTTGATGGTCACCTTGTTCACCGCGGCATCCTGTTTGCGCGCCAGACTTTCCAGTCTGCGCACCCTGGCCAGCTTGTTATCAATTTTCACTTCCGACCAGGGCATAGCAATGCGATACATCTTGCCGGCCGGGCCGGCATTGAAGTGCTGCGGCGGCACACCCTTGCTCCCCTTTGCAATGGCTGCCGCCGTACGTGCGGCCTTGAGCATCGCATCCACAGACAGGTCTTCGGTATAGGCGTATCCCGTCTGGTCGCCGATCACCACCCGCAGGCCCACACCCTGCTCGATCCAGGAGCGCGCCGAACTGATGATCCCGTCTTCCATGGCAATGGCATTGCCGCGGTTATGTTCGAAGGTAACTACTCACCCCTAAGATGAGTACAAGCCTGCCTCGATGGATCTACAATCGCTTTTTCATGTCTGTAGAGGCTTGACATCATAGTACGCCGAGTCTATGCTATTGACCCAACACA
>NZ_JBHNMF010000301.1:0-4074 GCF_048562965.1 Thiolapillus sp.
CGCCGCGTTTGGATGCCTACTTTGCTTCCCCTCTGGCGCTATGCGCACGACGGGTAAGCAGTGCGGCCTCGCGGCTACTGGGGTCTACCAGCCTTCGCTTCGCTCTCCATGGCTGGCAGCGCCGGCAACAGCGCCCAAATCACAGATGGGGCTGCCTGCCTGCTGCTCGCCTCCGCACGGGCCGTGGAAAAACACGGGCTCCCCGTGCTCGGTCGTATCATGGACAGCCACTGGGCCGGGCTGGAGCCCGCCCGCATGGGGCTGGGGCCCGTGCACGCCATGGCCCCCATCCTGCAGCGCCATGAGTTCGACAGCGGGGACATCGACTACTGGGAAATCAACGAGGCCTTTGCCGCGCAGATTCTCGCCTGCATGCAGGCCTGGCAGGACGAAAAATTCTGCAACCAGGCACTGGGCCTGGATCAGCCCTTTTCAGCCATTCCGGACGACAGGCTCAACATCGACGGTGGCGGCATCAGTCTCGGTCATCCCGTGGGCGCCCGAATCGTCCTGCACCTGCTGAAGATACTGGAACGCAAGCAGGCGCGGCGGGGCATGGCCAGCCTGTGCATCGGTGGCGGACAGGGCGGCGCCATGCTGCTGGAGAGGGTATTGTCATGAACAGGTATTTTCGTGTGGACTACGACGACCGGCAAATCGCCTGGCTGTACTTCGATACACAGGATGCCAGCACCAACGTCCTTACCGAAGAAGCGCTGGAAGCATTCGACCAGCAACTGATCAGCATCGCCCAGGCCCATCCCAAGGGGCTGGTGATCCTGTCTGCCAAGGAGAGCGGCTTCATCGCCGGCGCCGATGTCAAAGCCTTTGCGACCATTCCTTCTCCTGAGGCCGCAAAAAAACTGATCCTGCGGGCGCACGATATCTTCCATCGCCTCGAAGCCCTTTCATTTCCCAGCGTGGCGCTGATTCACGGTTACTGCCTCGGTGGCGGCCTTGAGCTGGCCCTGGCCTGCCGCTATCGCGTGGCCAGCACGGAAATGAGCACACGGCTCGGGTTTCCGGAAACCCACCTGGGTATCTTTCCCGGTTTCGGCGGCAGCGTGCGCAGCATCCGGTTACTGGGGCACTTGCCAGCCATACAGATGATGCTGTCTGCCCGGTCGGTCAGTGCCCGCACGGCAAAACGCCTTCATCTGGTTGAATTTGCCGTTCCGAAACGGCAACTGAAAAATGCCGCCCGCCGGCTGATCCTGGAGCAGCCAGCGGCACATACCCCCCCTCTGTCCAGGCGTCTCCCCGGCAATGCGCTGCTGAGGCCTTTCGTCGCCCGCCTGCTTCGCAGGCAAGTGGCCAGACACGCCCGGCCGGAACACTATCCGGCCCCCTATGCGCTGATCGATCACTGGCGGAAACATGCCGGGCACGCAGCCCGGATGTACGCCAGTGAAGCGCGAGAGGTATCGACACTGCTGACAGGGGAAACCGCACAGAACCTGATTCGTGTGTTCCTGCTGCAGGACCGTCTCAAGGGGCTGGCGGAAAAAAGTGATTTCACAGCCCGGCATGTGCATGTCATCGGCGGCGGTGTCATGGGTGGGGATATTGCCGCCTGGTGCGTTCTGAAAGGCCTGGTTGTGACGCTGCAGGACCGGGCACCTGAACATCTTGGCCGTGCGGTCAGCCGCGCTCACAAGCTGTTTCGGAAAAAACTCCGCGATCGCTACCAGGTTCAGAATGCCATGGACCGCCTGATAGCGGATCACCTGGGCACAGGCATCAAGAAGGCTGACGTGATCATCGAAGCCATCTATGAGGATGTCAAGGCCAAACAGAACCTCTACAGACAGGTCGAACCTGTCATGAAGGCCTCTGCACTGCTGGCCAGCAACACATCCAGCATACCCCTGGAAAAACTGGCGGAACACCTGCAGCAGCCTGAGCGTCTCATCGGCCTGCACTTTTTCAATCCGGTGGCGAAGATGCCCCTGGTCGAAATCGTCACCCAAGCCGGCAATCCCCCGCAACTCATTGCAGACGCTACCCGCTTCGCCAAAGGCATCGGCAAGCTGCCACTGCCGGTGAAGAGCCACCCCGGTTTCCTGGTCAACCGGGTGCTCATGCCCTATTTGCTGGAAGCGGTCACACTGCTGGAGGAAGGCGTTTCTGCGACAGAAATCGATGAAGCTGCCCTCCGGTTCGGCATGCCCATGGGACCGGTGGAACTCGCGGATACCGTGGGGCTGGATATCTGCCTGTCCGTGGCGGAAAAGCTTTCCGAAACCCTGCACAACCCGGTACCCGAAAGTCTGCGCCGCCAGGTAGAGGCTGGCCACCTTGGAAAGAAATCAGGACAGGGTTATTACACCTGGGACAAAGGCAGTGCGCAGAAAGAAAAGCCCCGGCCTGCTCCTGAACAGCTCGGCCACTATGGCGACCGCATGATCCTGCGGCTCGTGAACGAATCCATGGCTTGCCTGCGTGAAAAGATTGTCGACGATGCAGGGCTGGTGGATGCCGGCGTCATCTTCGGCACGGGCTTCGCCCCCTTTCGGGGCGGACCCATGCATTATGCGGAAAAAACCGGTAAGAAAGAAATTCTCAGCAAATTCAGGAAACTGGAATACACTTATGGTAACCGCTTTACTCCTGACCCCGGTTGGGAGGATTTCCAGACATAGGAGGCATGCATGAGTAGCGATACGCTCATCACCCTGAAGGAAGGCCCAACCCTGGCAGCCCTGTTCCGGCAGCGTGTCGAGCGCGCGCCCGATGCCATTGCCTATACACAATATGAAGAAAACGATGCCACCTGGCATGAGCACAGTTGGCTAGAAACCGCCCGGGAGGTGGCACGCTGGCAGAGAGCGCTCAGCAAATCCGGCCTGCAGGCCGGCGAACGTGTGGTCATCATGTGTCACAACGCCTGGGAATGGGTGATCTGTGATCAGGCCACTCTGGGACTGGGACTGGTGCTGGTACCGGTCTTCATGAATGACAGGGCAGAAAACATCGTCTGGATCAGCAACGACTGTTCGGCCTCTCTGCTGGTAATCGAAGGCCAGGAACAATGGGACACGCTCAGGGAATCCATCGACCAGCTCGAAAGCATTCGCGATATCGTTTCTCTGAAAAAAATCGAAGACTCCCACCCCAAACTGAAATCACTGGAGGAATGGTTGCCGCAGGAACCCTATACACTGGATCTGATCGCGAACGAAGCCGCACCGGAAGAGCTCGCCACCATCGTCTACACATCCGGAACCACAGGCCGGCCCAAAGGCGTGATGCTCAGCCACCACAACATCATCTGGAACATTCACGCGGCGCTGCATTTCTTTGATATCGGCCCGGACAATGTCTTTCTGTCCTTTCTGCCACTGTCCCACACCTTCGAACGGACCGTAGGCTACTACCTTGCCATGGTCTGCGGCTGCACCACGGCCTACAACAGGTCCATACCCCAGCTCGCCGAGGATCTGTCCCTCATCCGCCCCACCCTGCTGGTATCCGTGCCGCGTATTTTCGAACGCATCTATGGCCGCATCATGGACAAGCTTGCCGAAGAATCCGCCGTCAAGCAGAAGCTGTTCAAGGCGGCCATCGATATCGGGTGGAAGAAATTTGAATATGATCAGGGCCGGGAAAAATGGAGCAGCTCACTGCTTCTGCAACCGCTGCTGGATACCCTGGTGGGTTCCAAGGTGCGCCAGCGTCTGGGCGGGCGCCCGCGCTTTACGGTCTGTGGCGGTGCAGCGCTCTCTCCCGATGTGGCACGCATGTTCATCGGCCTGGGCATTCCGGTAACCCAGGGATACGGCCTGACCGAGACCAGCCCCATCATCGCCGCCAATCCGCTGGAAAGCAACATTCCTGCATCCGTGGGCCTCCCCCTGCCCGGCGTGGAAGTGAAAATCTCCGACGAGGGAGAACTGCTGACCCGCAGCCCCAGCATCATGCTGGGCTACCCCGCATCGCTCACCGATCCCCTGGTTCCGGCGTTTTTGGGCGCCGGGACGTGGCCAAGATAGCCCGATAGCCCATTTCTCGTGCCAAGGTACTCGCCAAGAGAAGAGATTCTCGTGTTTTTTGCTCTCTCAGGGGCTCTGGAGG
>NZ_JBHNMF010000302.1:0-4056 GCF_048562965.1 Thiolapillus sp.
TGACGCGCCTTCGGTGGCATCAGACATGTCCATCGATTTCTCCTGTGTCGTGAAATTTCAGGAGAAAGTCTGCACGGGGTCAGGTCGGGAAAACAGGTGTGGATTCTTGGGCGCTTACGGTACATCTGACCTTGACAGGTTATGGTCTGATCCAGCTATTGGGCTATCTTGACGATCAAGCCGTCAGGCAACTGTGTTGCCATTCGCCTTGGCGAAAAGATAACCCCACAACAGCGGGACAGATCCGTAAAGGGCTGTTACTGATTTTTCACCATGTTCCTGTGCGGCAGTCCCCCTCTGTCAGGATACTTGTCCACCCAGTAGAATGGGACTTCAATAATCATTGAGAGTGGGCAGAGAGAGTAGGAAATGAGTTACCCGAGAGAGCGGAAAGAAGCGGTTCTGAAGAAGATGCTTCCGCCGAACAACAAAACGATCCCTGAGATATCAAAAGAAGAAGGGATCAGCGAAGGGACACTGTACAACTGGAGAAAGGCCGCCCGTGCTGAAGGTCGTTTGATGCCGGATGGAGATACCACGCCAAAGGGCTGGTGTGCAGCTGATAAGTTTGCAGCGGTTGTCGAGACGGCTTCAATGAATGAAGCCGAGGTTTCAGCTTACTGTCATGAGCGAGGGCTGTATGCCGAACAGATCAGCGAGTGGCGAGCCGCGTGTGAGCAGGCGAATGACTGGGAGCGCCATCAAAACAAACAATTGAAAGCTATCCGTAAGGCGGATGAGAAGCGGATCAAGGAGTTGGAGCGGGATCTCAAACGGAAAGAGAAGGCGCTGGCAGAAACCGCTGCCTTATTGGTGCTAAGAAAAAAAGCCCAGGCGATCTGGGGGGGGCACAGAGGAAGAATGATCAATGTCCCAGATCGCCGTAGAGCTGTTGAATTGATCAATGAAGCCGTAGAGGCTGGTGCGTCGAAGAAGAAAGCCTGTAGTGAACTAGAGATCAGTTCGCGCACCTATAGGCGCTGGACCCAGTACGGCAGTGTCAAAGCCGATGGCCGCCCAGACGCAGAACGCCAGGCGCCTGCGAACAAGCTGACGCCAGAGGAACGACAACAGATTCTGAAGACCTGCAACGAGGCAGCGTATCAGAGCCTTCCTCCGTCACAGATCGTACCGGCATTGGCTGATGAAGGGATCTATATCGCATCAGAATCGAGCTTTTACCGGATAATGAAGGAGGCGGACCAGCTACACCACCGCGGGAAAGACCAAGCCCCGAGGAAAGTCGCGAAACCCGCCGCTTACAAGGCAGCAGGGCCGAATGAAGTCTGGAGTTGGGACATCACGTTCCTGGCGACCACCGTAACGGGTTTGTTCTATCGGCTCTACCTGGTGATGGATATTTACAGTCGCAAGATTGTAGGCTGGGAAATTCATGAAAACGAAACCGCCGAGAATGCCTCACTGTTGATCCACAAAGCCTGCCTGGCGGAGGGTGTTAGTGAGAAGGGCTTAGTGCTTCACTCCGACAATGGATCACCGATGAAGGGTGCAACCATGCTGGCGACACTGCAACGACTGGGTGTCGTACCGTCATTCAGTCGTCCATCGGTGAGTAATGACAATCCGTATTCGGAGAGCCTCTTTGGCACAATGAAGTACACCCCGGCATTCCCATCAAAGCCGTTTGAAAACTTAGGCGCTGCTCGCGAGTGGGTTTATGGATTTGTCCACTGGTACAACGAAGAACATCGTCACAGCGGGATACAATTTGTGACGCCAGCACAACGCCACAACGGTGCGGAGCGATCGATTCTGGTTAAACGCGATGCGCTCTATCAGGCAGCAAAGCAACGAAACCCGGAGCGATGGAGTCGAGGGACACGAAACTGGGAACCGGTCGGCGAGGTGTGGTTGAATCCAGAAAATGAGGGCGTCGAGGAGGCTGGAATTAGAGAAGAAGCAGCGTAGACAAATGGACAGGTATCTTGACAAACGTCGGGACGGCTGGGGCACCAATAGGTTGTCAAAGGCCGAGTCGATTTTGGGGACTGGGATGTCCCAAAATCTTTCACGAGGCCGAAGACACGCTTGACTAACCTATTTTCGTTCCAATGCTATTTCTCTTAATTGCAATAACTCATCATCCAGCCTGGAAGATACGCTTGATAGAGGTTCGATTTCGGGTTCGCCAGGTGTTGGCGAATCACATCCGCCTGGGCCTCGAACAGATCGCTCACATACTTGAGGAAAATCAGCCCCAGCACCGGGTACTTGTATTCTGCGGCCGATACCGACCCCCGTAGGGCGTTGGCAGCTTCCCAGAGGGTGTCTTTGAATTCCTGGTTGGTCATGTTGTTCCTTCCCTTGTGGTTGCTGTGTCAAGCGCGACCGGGTTCAAGGGGTATCCGTTGCGTTTCAGCGAGTTATTCAATGTGACCCGGGAAACCCCAAAATGCTGGGCCACCTCGGTCTTGGTCATTTGCGGATCCTTGAGCATAGCGGCGGCCTTGCGGACATCGGCCTTGGACATGCTGGGCTTTCGTCCACCTTTCCGCCCCCTGGCCCTGGCGGCAGCCAGACCGGCCATGGTCCGTTCCCGAATCAGGCTGTGCTCGAACTCAGCAAGGGCGCCGAAGATGTGAAAGACGAGCTTTCCGCCGGCACTGACCGTATCGATGTTCTCGGTCAGAGACTGGAAGCCTACCCCCCGGTCTTCGAGGGCCGATACGATTTCCACCAAGTCTTTCAGGGAACGCCCCAGCCGATCCAGTCGCCACACTACCAGTACATCGCCTTTGCGCAACATCCGCAGACAATTTTCCAGTTCCGGGCGGGCCGCGCTCTTGCCGGAAAACTTCTCCTGAAAAATCTCTTCGCAACCAGCCTTCTTCAGTGCATCCAGCTGGAGATCGGGGTTCTGATCCTGGGTCGAAACTCTCGCGTAGCCGATCCGCATAATAAACGCTCGTTATATTTACGTAGATAAGTTTACGCTATTTCTTTGCGGATAACCAGTGATTGTCGGTGGTTTTTGGGGGGATTTGCGGCTTGTAAAGAATACGGTAAGTTTCTGTTCAAATGCCCCCGCTAGTCCAAGTTTTGAAATAACCGTTCTGGCAGCACCTGATGGCGTTGTTCCGGCGCACCCATTCACTGATGTCTGCCAGTGAGTGACGAGGGCCTGAAGGGCGGGATTCCCGCCAATCTGGTGGATGCCCATAGGTTCAGACATCGGACGGCTCTGGGTGCTGCGTATGCGCCCAAGGGGCGATTTCCCGCCGGACCTTTGCCACCTGATCACTGAAGCGACGGTGGGCGGGCTGGATGTACTCGCCACGTTTCAATCCACCCCACCTCTCGGCGACTGGGGAGTGCTCGCCGCCGCGTCGCTTTCCATGGCGGCCAGCCATTCGTTAAACTGTTTTATCAACGCTTGAGCTGGCTGCCGTACTTCCGGGGCGACCTGGGTCAGTTGGTCCGGGCCCTCGGCGAGAGTCTTCAGTGCAACATACAACGGGCGCAACCGTTCTGTGCTCTTCGTGTCCTCAAGCAAGCGGACGGATTCGGTCGCACGATTGTGCCTGACTGCTTCGAGGAAAAAGCGCAGCAGATCCTCCCACCCGGTTTCAAGCCAGTCTGGTTCACCCAGCTGCAAAAAGGCAGTTGCTTCGATCTGTGCTTCCGCCCAGTTGCCGCTGCTGATCAGCAGCGTGGCCAGGGTATGCCGCGCATCCGGGGCTTCCGGGTCGAGTTCTACTGCAGTTCTGGCGAGTTCCACGGCCTCATCCAAATTTTGTTGTTGCTCGTAGTACAACCAGGCCAGGGCGTTGTGGCACTGGCCCTTGATCAAGGGATGCCGCATGCCTTGTCGGTAGGCATTGATGGCGCCGTCAAGATCGCCCTGTTTGCCTAGCGCCCCCCCCAGGTTGTACCAGGCCTCTTCATGATTGGGGTTGACCTTGATCTGCTGGCGTAAAGCATTGATGGCCTCGTCGAGATTGCTCTGTGTGCCTAGCGCTGCGCCCAGATTGTTCCAGGCCCATTCGTGATCAGGATTGATCTCAAGCTGCTGGCGGTAGGCCTCGATAGCGCCGT
>NZ_JBHNMF010000303.1:0-4054 GCF_048562965.1 Thiolapillus sp.
ACGCAACACTACACTAGCGACAGAATTGCGTGCCTTTGCCGACGACTATCTGAAAGAGACGAAACAGAAACTGGGGATCGAGTAACTCCTCCCCGAATGGCACCACCGGCAGCGGTAAAAACTCAGCCCCGTAAATGCTCGATATATTTCGGCATGCCCTCTCGCGCCAGCCTGACGCCTTCTGCCTGTACACGAATACGCACCGCACCACCTTCCACACCAAGGTCGCAATATGCCTGGCCACGGCTTTCCAGAGGAACCGGAATCATGTCCCGGTATGTATAGATGTTCTCACCGACATCACCGCCACTGCAGGTAGCAGGCAGATCCAGTGTGCCACCTTCGAGCAGTTCGGCATTTTCAAAAACCAGTTCAATATTCTGCCGCCACTTGGTACGCTCTTCAGAACCGGTCATGGTCTTGATCAGGCAAGCAGGTCCGAAGCATACACGCACTTCGTCACCGTCAAGCCTGATTTCCGTAATCCTGGAGCCTGGCAGTTCAATGCTGGTCAGATCCATTCGTTAGAACCTCGGGAATATGTTTATAGAATTGTTCATCATTTTAGCGCTGGTTGCGCTGGTCATCGCCTTGCTGAAGCCATGGAAATGGTAGTGGCTATTCAATATCCTTGAGCTTTCGCGTCAGCGTGTTTCTTCCCCAGCCCAGCAGCTGCGCCGCTTCCTGCCTGCGGTCCCCCGTCGCCAGCAGCGCGGCTTTGATCATGACGGTTTCCACCTCGTTGAGAAGCCCTGTCTGGCCTGCCTCGTAGCTGGCAGCCACCCAGTCCTGCAGCATGGCGCGCCAGTCGCCACCCGCTGAAGCCGGAGCACCTGATTCACCCGTCTCAGCGCTGATTTCAGGCGGCAGATCCTGTGGATAGATATCCTGCCCCGATGCCATTACGGTCAGCCAGCGCGCCGTATTTTCCAGCTGACGGACGTTGCCAGGCCAGGAAAATTCCTGTAGCCGGGTGTGCGCATCCGGCGTCAGCCGCTTTGCTTCGACTTCCAGTTCCTGGGCCGCCTTGCGCAGGAAATGCTCCATCAGCACGCCGATATCCTCCCGCCGCTCCCTCAAGGGAGGAATGTGGATGCGAATGACATTGAGCCGGTGAAACAGGTCCTCCCTGAAGCGCCCCCGGGCAACCTGTTCTTCCAGGTCCTGGTGGGTTGCTGCGATGATACGCACATTGGCCCTGACCGTACTGCCACCGCCCACGCGGTAGAATTCACCATCGGCCAGCACGCGCAACAGACGGGTTTGGGCTTCGGCCGGCATATCGCCGATCTCGTCCAGGAACAGAGTGCCACCCTCTGCCTGCTCAAAACGCCCGACGCGCCGGGTCTGGGCGCCGGTAAAGGCTCCCTTCTCGTGACCGAACAGCTCAGACTCCATGAGTTCACGGGGAATGGCTGCCATATTCAGGGCGATAAAGGGTTGCTCCGCCCGGGGACTGTGTTCGTGCAGGGCACGTGCCACAAGCTCCTTTCCCGTGCCTGACTCTCCATTGATGAGCACAGAGATATTGGATTTGGCCAAACGCCCAATCGCCCGGAATACTTCCTGCATGGAAGCTGCTTCTCCGATGATACCGGCATTTTCGCCCAGCTCGCTTCCATCGGAGGCTGTATCTTTCTTACGGCTGGCGACCGCCCGCCCCACCTGGTCGACAGCGTCCTGCAGGTCGAAGGGCTTGGGCAGATACTCGAACGCGCCCACATCATACGCCTTGACCGCACTGTCCAGATCCGAGTGCGCCGTCATGATGATGACCGGCAGTTCGGGCTGCAGCTCATGAATTTTACCCAGCAGGGTCAAACCGTCCATCTCAGGCATACGGATGTCAGAGACGATAACGGCAGGTTCATAGGCCTGCAAAGCCTTGAGCAGGTCGCCGGGATGCTCGAAACTACGCACGTCGAAACCGGCCTTGGCCAGTGCTTTTTCCAGCACCCAGCGAATGGAACGATCGTCATCCACGATCCAGACAGCAGTGGCGTTGCTCATAGATTGTTTTCCAGGGGCAGATAAAGGGTAAACACGGTTTTTCCGGGCTCGCTGGTGAATTCTATCAAACCACCGTGGCGGTTGATCAGGGATTGCGCCAATGACAGCCCCAGCCCTGTTCCCTCGGATTTCCCCGACACCATGGGATAGAACACTCGCTCCTGTATCTCCGGTGGTATGCCGGGCCCATCATCGATGATATTGAGCTGGGCTACCAGCCGGTGCCGCTTGTTCGCCAGCGTAAACTGCCGCAATACGCGGGTCTGCAACAGGATATGGCCTTTGCCCCCCGTTGCCTGCACCGCGTTCTGCACGATATTCAGGATGGCCTGGATGAGCTGGTCGGCATCCCCCTGGAGATCCGGGATGCTTGGGTCGTAATCCCGCTGCAATACCGCTCCGTGTTCTGGATCGGCTTCAATGATGGTGCAGACACGCTCGAGTATGTGATGAATGTTGACACTGCGCATCACGGGAAGCTGTCGTGAACCCAGCATCTGGTCGACCAGGGATTTCAGGCGGTCGACTTCCTCGACAATGATGTTGGTATATTCCCCCAGCTCAGTATCTTCCAGCTCCATGGCCAGCAGTTGGGCTGCGCCCCGCACACCGCCCAAAGGGTTCTTTATTTCATGGGCCAGTCCGCGGATCAGGTCCCGCGTAGCCAGATTCTGGCTGATGAGCTGTTCTTCCCGGGTCAGTCGCAGCTGTCTGTCAACGCGCCGGATCTCTGCGAGCACCATTCCCTGCCGCTGGTCGCTGTCCACGGGCACCAGCGTGCAATCCACCGTGATGCTGTGGCCGTCGGGAAGGGACAGGATGATCTCCCGCTCGGTAAGGGGCTGATTGCTTTCGGTGACTGTCCTGAGATGCTGCAGCATGACATCCTGTGGACAGCGCAACAGCTGATCCATTGGCTGTCCCAGCACCATGCGCGCACTGACTGACAGCAGCATCTCTGCCGCGGCGTTCATGTACACAATGGTCAGATCACGGTCGAACAATACCAGCGCGGTCACCTGACTGGACAGAATCCAGCCAGGCAGATCACGGGAGTAATTGTCGGAAGACGGCGACATCGGTGGATTCTTTTCAGGCAACTTTACGGCGCCCAAAAGGCAGGGTTCAGCCTCTCGGCGAGCGCTGCCTGGCAATGGTCCTGTGCAGCTGGAAACTGACAGTTTGAGACTGCAACAGCATCTTGCCGGTCTTGTCATACACGCTTGTCATACACGGCAACCGCCAGTTGGTGCATACCCCTGTCGATGGTCTCCAGTTGGATCACTGTGCTGTAGTACTTCTTCTCCAACGCCTTGCCATCCAGAATGGCTTTCAGGTAATCGCCTTTGCGCAGTACCGGTGCCAGCGCGACGAAGACGGAAACGGTGCCCGGACTGCTGCGCACTGTTCCACCGTCATCGGGACTGATGATGGTCAATTCACGGTAGGAAAAGGCCTTCGCGGGGGGGGCTCCTCTTCCCTCACGGGCTGATTGTCTTCAGTTTCCTTGAGCTGCGGTTTTACCGGCTCAGGCACAGGTGGCGGTGCATAAGTGGACAAACCTGGCAGTTTCTGCATTTTCTTTGCCTTGCTTGTTTCCGGTTGGTCACCGTAGTGAACATTTCCGGCACTGTCCACCCATTTGTAAATTTCAGCCTGGACGGCTGATACCATCAGCAACAGAAGAAAAATCGCATACCTTTTCATGGGTTAAATACTAGCTCAGGGCCTCTCCGATTGCCAGAAACCTACCCTGATTTCTGGATAAATGGTAGTTTCTGTCCGATCAACAAGCCTCAAACACCCTCTGCCCCTGATCACAATGCTCAGCTTACAAGCTTAACCCGCATGTTTCACCAGGATGCGCATTTTTCCCGGAGAGATTTTCGTTCAGATCGTTCGAACGGCCTGGGCGGAAAGATCCAAGGAAAAAGCGCATAATGTGGCGGTGACGAAGTGTTACTCAGCATATTTAATAACAAGTTATTGAATAACAATGTTATTTATGGATTTTTCGAGCGGCCTGGTAACATATGCGGGTTAA
>NZ_JBHNMF010000304.1:0-4053 GCF_048562965.1 Thiolapillus sp.
CCTATTGCCGCATCTCCAGTTACCTGCAGACCATGGCAAATCAGGGATACAATCCGCTGGTCGCCATTCAAATGGCCTTTTCGGGACAGCTCTATGCTGATAGGGGTGAGTAGTTACCCATCCGTTTCGGTTATGGTGGGCTCAGGGACCATGGCGTCACTGTTGTGCATGATCGGGTGGTTTCCATCGACACTGACAGGCGGGTTGTAAGGACCAGAGGCGGGCAGCGCTTCAGTTATGACCGCTGCATCCTGTCTCCCGGCGTGGATTTCCGCTGGGATACCATCGACGGCTATGATGCCAGGGTGGCGGAGAGCATTCCCCACGCCTGGAAAGCTGGTGAGCAGACCCTGATCCTGCGCAGACAACTGGAGTCCATGCCGGATGGCGGTACCGTGCTCATCGTGCCGCCTCCAAATCCTTATCGCTGTCCTCCCGCTCCCTATGAACGCGCCTCCCAGATTGCCCATTACCTGAAAACCAGCAAACCCCGCTCCAAGATCCTGATACTTGACCCCAAGGACAGTTTTTCCATGCACGATCTGTTCACCGATGCCTGGAAACGTCACTATGGCTATGGCACGGACAACAGCCTGATCAGCTGGATCAGTGGCGCAGAAGGTGGCCGGGTGGAAGCCCTGGATGCCTAAGCCATGCGCGTGCAGGCGCTGGTGGAGGACTTCAAAGCGGATGTGATCAACATTATTCCCGCCCAGAAAGCGGGCAAGATCGCCTTTGATACAGGCCTGACCAATGATAAAGGCTGGTGCCTGGTCGATGGTGGCAGCTTTGAGTCCTTGCTGCACAAGAATATCCATGTCCTCGGGGATGCCTGCGTGGCCGAACCGCTGCCCAAATCCGGTTACGTGGCTAACTCGGACGCCAAGGTCTGTGCTGCCGCTATTGTCGCGGCTTTCAATCATGGCAAGGCGCCACAGCCTTCATGGATCAACAGTTGTTACAGCATTGTTGCCCCGGGGGATGTGTTTTCGGCAGTCATGGTTTACGGCTACAAGGACGGAAAAATCGTCAAGGCAAAGGGTGCTGGTGGCCTTACTCCCCGGTCGTTTGATCCGGAGATGCGCGCCAGGGAAGAGCAGTATGCCTATTCCTGGTTTAGGAATATCACGGCGGACGTGTTTGGCTGGCGGTCTGTGGCACAATATGCCCATGACGCATCGTATTCACGCACTTCCTTCCCAACTGATCAACCAGATCGCTGCCGGCGAGGTTGTGGAGCGCCCGGCTTCAGTGATCAAGGAGCTGGTCGAAAACAGCCTGGATGCAGGTGCTGCTTCAGTGGACGTGGAAGTGGTGCAGGGCGGGGTAAAGCGGATGCGCGTACGGGATGATGGTCTGGGCATCTCACGCGACGATCTGGCCCTGGCCTTGTCACGTCATGCCACAAGCAAGGTGGCTTCCCTGGAGGATCTCGAAGGTATCCGGAGCATGGGCTTCCGGGGGGAAGCGCTGCCCAGCATCGCATCGGTTTCGCGTCTGCTGCTGACTTCCAGAGAGCACGGTGCTGACGAGGCCTGGTCTCTTGATGGCGATGCGGGAGAACCCGCCCCGGCGGCGCATCCGCAAGGCACCACGGTGGACGTGCAGGACCTGTTCTACAACACACCCGCCCGGCGCAAATTCCTGAAAACCGAGAAGACCGAGTTCCGTCACCTGGAACTGGTACTGCGGCGCCTGGCGCTCGCGCGCTTCGATGTGGCGTTCAAACTGCAGCACAACGGCAGGCCCGTGTTTTCCACGCGCCGCGCCGACAGCGTGCGTGAGCGGGAGACGCGCATCGCGGAACTGCTGGGGCAGAGCTTCGTGGATAACAGCCTGCGTTTCGAGCACGAGGCGGCTGGCCTGCGCCTGTCGGGATGGATCGGCCTGCCGGCCTTTTCCCGCAGCCAGGCGGACATGCAGCATTTCTTCGTCAACGGCCGTATGGTCAGGGACAAGCTCGTGACCCACGCCATCCGCCAGGCCTATCAGGATGTGCTCTATCACGGCCGCTATCCGGCCTACGTGCTCTACCTGGAGCTGGCCCCGCAGCTGGTGGATGTGAATGTGCACCCCACCAAGCATGAAGTGCGCTTTCGTGAAGGCCGTCTGGTGCACGACTATCTGTTTCGCACCCTGCACCAGGTGCTTGCCGATGCGCGCCCGGAAGACATGGGGGCGCCCATGGAAGCTCCGCCACGCCCGACAGCCCCTGTTGCAGCAGGAGCGGCAGTATCACGGGGCACGGATATGCCGCCGTTGGTCAGGGAGTCGGCCGAATCCTACCAGTCGGCTTTTCACTGGCAGAGTCCGGGGTCAGCTCCCTCCCCGCAAAGTCTGCAGCTTCCGCCGGCGCCTTTGCCGGAGGAGGGTGAAGTGCCCCCGCTGGGTTATGCACTGGCGCAGCTCCACGGGGTTTACATCCTGGCGCAGAATGCCGCCGGGCTGGTCGTGGTGGATATGCATGCCGCCCACGAGCGCATTACCTACGAACGCTTGAAAAATTCCCTGGAAGGACAGGGCATCAAGAGTCAGCCGCTGCTGGTGCCCGTGTCCGTCAAAGTCAGCCCCAGGGAAGTACAGCTTGCCATGGATACCCGTCCATTGCTTCAGGAGCTGGGGCTGGAGCTCGATCAGCTGGACAGGGATACGCTAGTCATCCGCGCACTGCCAACCCTGCTGGAAGGCGCAGATGCGGAAAGCCTGGTGCGCGATCTGCTGGCGGACCTGGTGACCCACGGCAGCAGTGAGCGTATCCGTGAAGCCCTCAATGAAGTACTTTCCACGGTGGCCTGTCACGGTTCGGTGCGTGCCAACCGGCGGCTGGCGGTGGCCGAAATGAATGCACTGCTGCGGGATATCGAAAACACGGAACGTAGCGGTCAGTGCAATCATGGCCGGCCAACGTGGACACAGCTCTCCATGGCTGAACTGGACAAGCTATTCCTGCGCGGGCGCTGATGGATCATCAGAAACTACCCCCTGCCATTTTCGTCATGGGACCCACCGCGGCGGGAAAGACGGAGCTGGCGGTGGCGCTGGCGCAGGAACTGCCGGTCGATGTGATCAGCGTGGATTCTGCGCTGGTGTACCGGCACATGGATATCGGTACGGCCAAGCCGGGGCCGGAACTGCTTGGGGAAGTGCCCCACGCCCTGGTGGATATCTGCGAACCGGAAGAAACATACTCTGCAGCACGTTTTCGAAACGATGCTCTCGAAAAGATGCAGGAAAGCGCCCGCGCCGGCAGGATTCCTCTGCTGGTGGGGGGCACCATGCTCTATTTTCGTGCCCTGGAGCATGGCCTTTCCGACCTGCCCGAGTCGGATACGCAGATTCGGGCAGGTCTGCAAAGACGCCTCGAAAAGGAAGGTTCCGCCGTGTTGCACCGTGAACTGTCCCAGCTGGACCCCCGGGCGGCACAACGCATTCATGCCAATGATCCGCAACGCATACTGCGCGCCCTGGAGGTGATGGAGATCAGCGGCAAACCCCTTTCCCTGTTACAGGAACAAAAAGGAGAAAAGCTGCCTTATGAAGTCATCAAACTGGTAAGGGCGCCAGCCGAGCGTGCCGTGCTGCATGAACGCATCGCAAAACGCTTCGGGCTGATGCTCGAACAGGGTTTCGAGGAAGAGGTGCGCCGGCTGATGGCGCGGCCCGGGTTTTCGGAGCAGCTGCCGTCCATGCGGGCAGTGGGCTATCGGCAGATGATCGGGTATCTGCTGGGGCGTATGACTGAGGAGGAAATGCGGGAAAAAGGTATCATTGCCACCCGTCAGCTGGCCAAGCGGCAGTTTACCTGGCTGCGGCGGGAAAATTCTGTGGACTGGCTCAACGAAGAGCAGGGGGATATTTTCGATCAGGCGATGAAACTGATTGATTCAAAAGGAATTTTATAATCACATAAAATAATTGCCAAGTGTTGACCTTGTCTAGAGTTTAGAGTAAGCAACATTGTTCCACCGTATATTTTCGGGTGAAATAAAGTTGCTATTTTGTTCATACTGCCCGTTAGAGCTTGTTCTATACGCTGATTGCTGCATCCTGCTC
>NZ_JBHNMF010000305.1:0-4039 GCF_048562965.1 Thiolapillus sp.
CGCGTTCGGAGGCCTACTTTGTTTTCCCTCTGGCGCAAGGCACGCCGGGAAAACAGTGCGGCCTCGCGGCTACTGGGGACTACCAGCCTTCGCTTCGCTCTCCATGGCTGGCAGCGGATGAATGCCCCGTGCCAAAATCATCGATGGCAAAACTGACACCGAGGGATTTGATGGCCTCCATGCGCTCGATTGTCTGTTCGATGTTGTCCAGTACCGTGCTCTCGGTGATCTCCAGGTGCAGCAACTTCGGATCTATCCTGTGCGCCACGATCAGATCCCTGACCCGGTTGACGAAATCAGGCTCCCGAAACTGTTTGGGGCTGATGTTTACGGAAACCACCAGTGGACAGACCGCCGACAGCTGGCGAATATGCTCACAAGCGGCATTGAGCACCCAGTCACCCAGACGGTAGATCAGACCGGTTTCCTCGGCTATGGCGATGAATTCCACCGGACTGATCAGCCCACGTTCGGGATGCTGCCAGCGCACGAGCGCCTCGGCGCCGTAGATATTGCCGTCAGCTTTAACCTGTGGCTGGTAATACAGCTCCAACTGATCAGTTTCCAGCGCCTTGCGCAAACCCTTTTCAATGGTCAGGCGTGTATCGAGCGCTTTCTGCATGGCTGGCTGAAAAAACCGGAAACGATCACGTCCGTCTTCCTTGGCGCGATACATCGCCACATCGGCACGTTGCAGAAGATCACCCGGGTCGCTCTCATCCAGAGGAAACAGGACAATTCCGATACTCGCCGAGACGTACAGGGTATGCCCGTCGTTCCGGAACGGCTCGAGGAACAGCTGCTGTATTTCAGATGCAACCCGCTGCGCCCGGACAGATGCCTGCGAAGAATCCTTTCCGATCTCCGAAAGAAGAATGACGAACTCATCACCACCCAGGCGGGCAGCAATATCCTCCTGCCGCAGCCTTTGAGACAGGCGCTGCGCCACTGCTTTCAGCAACTTGTCGCCCAGCGCATGCCCCAGTGAATCATTGACGTTCTTGAAATTGTCCAGATCCAGAAAGAGTATGGCACCCAGGTAGCCGTGCCGGAAAGAGCGGGCGACCTCCTGCCCCAGGTGATCAAACAGCATGCGCCGGTTGGGAAGGTCGGTCAGTTCATCGTAGAGCGCCTGATGATGTATGGTCGCTTCCGCCATGACCTTGTCATGACGCATGGTGAGTGTTTCGGCAAGAATGGTATTCAGCCGGTAAGCTGTCTTGAGCATCAGGAGCATGAAAAAGAGAAACAGTCCGACCAGCACCATCCCCAGATTCGTGCCCAGACTGAAAAAAGACCAGGTTATGGGCAGGATTGTCACCAGAAGGAAAAACATTATCGCGGGAAACAGCGCAGACAGTGTAGTCACAGCAGCCGCTATGACACCGACCAGAAGAAAAGTCAGGAACAGCTGATCCGGCATCGATTCAGGGGCGAACAGCAACAGCCCTGACGCACCCCATGAAAGGCCGGACAGGGCAGCCCCCAAGCAAGGCCTGGCGCCACCACCTTTCGGTGTCTTCCGGTAACGGCCGTGCGGCCTGGAAGCGCCAGTACTGCCACCAGCGGAACAAGGATACGAGCATAATAGCCGACAGCCAGCCGAGAATCGCCTCGTGACCGACGGCATCCCACAGCAATATACACAGGAGCACGCTGACGATGGGTATGAATGTCGCCGAAAACGGCACCGACGCAAATACCAGCCTGACCTGCTCCAGGAGAATGTCCGACTGCCCGCCGTTTTTCGCAGTCTGGTTATCCATGGAAATATTCATGCATGTCTTGTCGGCTGGTTTTCCAGAATATTAAATGCAAAAGCCATTGACCGGAATGCAACGGGAAATGAAGTCCAGAAACGCTTTGATGGGCAGTAAATCCTGGTCACGTCAGCAGATCGCAACACTGTTCAGCCTTTTTGCACCAATGTCTGCACACGCCGGGCCACTTCGTCACGCAACAGTTTTCCCATGGCATTTCGCGGCAGGGAAGCTGTGCGCAAATAGCGCTTGGGCACGAAAGCCCCCCGCAGATGCTGCTTCGCCCAGCCGCGAAGTTGGTCTGGACTCGCAGTTCCACAATACAGAACAGCCAGGGCATCACCCCAGACACTATCCTGAACGGCGCTTACCGCCACTTCATCCATGCCGGGACAACGCTGCAATTCCTGCTCCAGCAACCGGGGACGGATGTTTTCACCTCCTGTAATCAACATATCGTCCAGCCGCCCTGTAACATGCAACTGCCCCTTTTCGTCCAGCCACCCAGCATCGCCGGTTGTCAGCCATCCCTGGGCATCCGTCAGTTCGATACGGCTGCCATCCTCCCTGCGTGCATGAACCGCCACGGACTGACCACGAACACGGATGGCCCCAGTCTGCGCACAGATGCTGATCTCGGCATGAGACAGAGGCAGGCCGACACAGCCCTGCTGCCAATGCCGCGGTGCCGGACAGAGCGTCGCCACCTGGGATGCGGTTTCTGTCAGGCCATAGCTGGGACACACCGGCCAGCCCTGCTGCTGCGCAGCTTCGACCAGCGAGGCATCGGCTGCGGCACCGCCCAACAGTACGACCCGCAGGGAAGCCGGCGGCCGGAACGACCGGTCTACCTGCAACAGCCGGTTCAGCATGGTTGGCACGAGGGAAATATGGGTTATCCCATTCTGCACCAGGGCATCAAGCACGGTTTTTGGTTCGAAGTGCTCGGCGAGCACGAGTCTGGCACCCGTGTGGGCGCAGCGCAACAGCACACTCAGCCCACCGATATGATGCAGAGGGAGACAGGCCAGCCAGGCATCATCGGCTTTCAGCCCAAGCTGCTGACATGAAGCTTGCACGCTGCCGAGAAGATTTTTTCCGCTTAACTCCACCACTTTCGGCAAACCCTGTGTACCACTGGTTGCCAGCAAGAGATGCACCGCACCGGGCGGGAGTGCCTCTCCCACACAGGAAGTACCGTGTTCCGCATCCAGCAGCCCGGAAAAGACGTCTTCGAACAGCAGCAGATCCGGACGGGCTGCCGCCAGCAGTCGCTGTCGAGCCTTCACAGGCAATGCAGGATCAACGGGAAAGAACACGCATCCCATGCGAGGCAGTGCCAACAGCAACTGGGCATTCAGCCAGGTTGATTTGGCAACGCTGGCCACGACCCCGCCGGGCGCCAGTCCCAGGGACCGCAAGCGCCGACACAGGGCATTCAGAATACCGTTGAGCCGCTCCGCAGCGAACAGACTGCCCCGGTAGCGGATACCGAAATCCGGGTGCAGTTCCAAGCGTTTCTCAGCAGCCATCACCAGGCAGAGGAAAATGAGCGATACCCCTCACCGGCCCTCCAGCCAATCCAGCACAAAATCGGCGACGGTCGCGGGCTCGTTCAGGGCCAGCAGCGGTACAGCCAGCTCCTGAGACGGCGGCTGGTCTGTCGCCACGGCAAGCACCTTGTCGTCTTTGCTGCACAGCAGTGGTTTGCCCAGTGAAGGGCGGTGAATTTCGATCTTGGCAATGGGTTCATCGCGAAAACCTTCCACCAGCACCAGGTCCAGTGCACCTGTATCCAGCCGTGCGAGAAGCTCGACCAAATCGGGTTCTGTCTCGCCATCACCCTCGCGTATCCAGGCTGTACGGAATTTGGAGGCAAGCAGTATCTGACCCGCACCTGCCTTGCGCAACCTGTCACTGTCCTTGCCCGGCTTGTCCATTTCGAAATCATGATGGGAATGCTTTACCAGGGCCAGCCGCAACCCTGACTGCCGGAGCAGCGGTATGACCTGTTCCAGCAACGTAGTCTTTCCACTGCCGGAATACGCGGCAAAACCCAACACGGGCAAAGGAAAATCTGATAAATTCATGTCGTTTTGCGGCTACAAAAGAAATGAACCATATCAAAAACCCGGCAAATGCGTACACAATCATTTGTTATCCCAGAAATTTCATGGATTCGCGTGATGATCGCGCCGGATATTGTTTTCACAAGGGATTTTCTGAAGGCGTCCCGTATCCGGGATTACGGGCAACTGAAGAAAATTTCTTGTGGGAAC
>NZ_JBHNMF010000306.1:0-1945 GCF_048562965.1 Thiolapillus sp.
CGCCGCCACGGAAGCCTCCGCCGGCTCCGCCATCGAGAGCCCGCCCCCGGCGGCGCCGGCCACGGCCAGCACCGCGCCGAGCGATGTCCCACGGGGCTTCGTTCGCCGCATCGAGGTGTTGGCGAAAAAGAAGGGCCTGAAAGAAGTTCCCGCTTACGGGAACTTTGCCGAAGCCAAGAAGGTCTTGGCAGACCTTCAGGCCATGTAACGTAAACCAGCAGGGGAGTCCTTCGGGACTCCCTCTTATTGCCAACCATTGGTTGGATTCCCCCCATGGGCATCACGGTGTCCATCGGGGGGGTTCAATCAATACAGGAGGCAAACATGGTTTACCGCTACAACCCCCGGGAGAACGCTATGTATCTGTCCGGCGGAAAACCAAGGAAGCTGCCAGGCCTTCTGAAGCAATACCATCATCTTGATCATCATTCACTGGCGATCATGATTCGGGTTTGGGCACAAGCTCATCGTGTGATCCGCCCGTCAGACGACGTGGTTGTTCGACCGTAAAGCGAACCGTTGCTTTCCTGTTGTGTTCTGGCAACAGAACACAATGGGGAAAGTTACTGTTTTTGCTCTTCGGAGTCCTCTTAACGCGAGGTAAAAAGCGTCATTATTCAACCAGCCGGCTCGTCACCGGCATAGACATTCAACCGTGGGATGACGACCTACAGGAGAAAAAAACATGAGCAAAGCGATAAAAATCGCTGAAGCGTTCGGTATCAATGCGCCGGACGAATTCGTTATCCCCGCCGGACCGTGTGGGGATAACGTCCCGGAGGTCGCCCCGGACTTCGTGTTCCGGGAACGCCTCCTTGGGGACTTCCTCGGTCATCATTTGATGACCAAGGAGCCCCTCTGGTTCGAGGGTCCGACGGGTTCGGGGAAGACATCCTTCGTCCTCCAGGTGGCCGCCCGCCTGGAGATCCCGGTGTTTTACACCACCGGGAAGAACGAGGATGCCTTCTCCCGCTGGGTCGGGAGCATGGGGTTGCTGGAAGGGGAAACTGTCTTCAACTACGGTCCCCTTCCGCTGGCCATGCTGACCGGCGGATGGTTCGTGGTGGACGAGGCGGATCTGACCCCGCCCGACCAGCTGGCAGAGGCCAACAATGTGTTGGCCGGTGGAAACCTCACCCTGGATGACAATGGGGGCGAGGTGATCAAGCCAGCGCCAGGGTTCCGCTTCATCGCCTGTGGCAACACCACGGGTGCGGATGCCATGGCCAATGCGTCCTACCTGGGGACTAAGTTGCAGAACGCGGCCACGCTGTCCAGGTTCTCCTTCTTGAAGGTGCCATATCCTTCAGCGGAGGAGGAACTCAAAATCCTCCAGCGGGTCACGACCCAGCTGGGGGAGACCGACCTGGAGGCCATGGTGGCCTTGGCGGACGCGGCCCGGACGGCGACCGAGAACCCCGCGGTGAATTTCAGCGCGGCGTTCTCAACCAGAATTTTGGTCCGCTGGGGAAAATTCACCGAGGCGTTCAAGAACGCAGCCCATGCCCGGGGTGTCCACCCCATGTTTTTGGGGTTGGCACACGCCTTCACCAACGGCTTGCCCGATGGCGAGGTGGAGGTCCTGTACGACCTGGCCCAGACCGTTGATACGGATTTCGAGGATTACCTCGAACAGGCCCGTCGCAAGGGCGTAAGCCCGGTGGACGGCCCGGTGTATGGGGGATCCGGCGATGAGTAGTGAGCGTCCTCGCCGGGCGACCTACCTCCGATACACCGACGGGGCATCGGATAAGGTCTACCACGTCCTGGAATACCAGGACAAGGTGGTGGCCAAGTACGGTCGCTTCGGCTCGAAACTCCGTCAGGTGGTCTACCCGCATCACTCCAACGGCCCGGATAAGGCTTGGGAGCTTGAAAGGGCTAAAAAGCGGAAGGGGTACGAAGAGTACCAACCGCCCACCAAGTACCTCGAGATCCTGGCTGG
>NZ_JBHNMF010000306.1:2045-4036 GCF_048562965.1 Thiolapillus sp.
GCCCTACCGAATTGTTCGGTAGGGCTGGTGCCCCCTTTTTAGTCACATAGAGCGTGCTCTGTTCACTGACCGCCAGGTCGGTGCACAGTGAACAGCGTATGCGCAACTGTCTTTGCTCTTCGGAGCCCTCTTAACGCGAGGTAAAAAGCGTCACTATTTTTAATGCAACCGGCTCGTCACTGGTATTCAAACTGAATTGCGGGATGACGACCTGCAGGAGAAACCAACATGGGAGCACCACCAACAGTGTTCGACCAGATGTCACTGGTCGCCATCGAAATCAGCGTCTGGGGCGGCGAACGGCAGTCCCAGCTCAAAGACCTGGGTGAGGAGCGCCACATCAGCGGTGACCTCCCGCCGGAAAAGGTGGCGAAGTCCTTCAGTAAGAAGGTCATCGACACCAAACACCTCCGGCCGTTCCGCCGTTTCCGCAACCAGGCTCACGAGGCCTGCATGGCGGTGGGGACGCAATTGAAGGATCGTAGCGGGATCTATGCGATCCCGGATGCGGAACTTGACAGCCTCATCCTCCGGCTCGAGGAAATCGAGCAGGAGTACAAAGAGGAGCTTCAGCGCTTCTTGGGCGACTACGCGTCCTACGTGGATGAGTGGATAGCGGCAAATGCCGAGTGGGGCGAGTGGATCCGCAAATCCACCCTGTCCCTGAGTGAGGTGGAAAAGCGCTTCTCCTTTGGCTTCTTTGTCACCGGTTTCGCCCCGAACAAACGGGACGATGGCCGGATGGCGGAGAAGGCCGAGGAACTGGGCAATACCTTGATCAGGGAAATCGCCCAGGTTGCGGAAGCCTCTTGGGAGCGCACCCTTCGCGGACGCGACGAGGCCGGAATCCGGGTCCTCGGCCCCATGAAGCGCATGCGCCGTAAGCTCGCGGCCTGCCGTTTCCTGAACCCGGTCGCCGACCAGGGCATCCAGCAGATCGACAAGCTGCTGGCCAAAATGCCTAAGAGCGGCGCAATCCAGGGGGGGCTGTACCAGGACCTCACAGTCCTGACCCTGCGCTTCGCCAAAGGGGATCTGGCGATTCCAGGCCATGTAGCCGGCAATATCGACCAGGCCCTGGAGGAAATCGCCGGGGAGGAGGTCATCAAGGAGCTGGAAGCCGATGCCGAATCCGAAACCGGCAACGGCGAGGCGGCCAACACCGCACCGGCACCCCAGCCGGAACCGAAAGAGAAGCCGGACTACTCAGGCTTCCTGTTCTGATCTCGCTGCCACGAGCGTAATTACTGTTGGACACACCCTGGCAGGGGTGTGTCCCTGGAGAAAGAGATGATAAGTGAAGAAGAGCTGGCGGCGGCTTTCCCGCACGTCCCTGACGGACGGGAAAACCGCAGCCTCAATGCCAGTTGGCGGGCCATCGCGACGGTGGTGGCGGGTCACACCGGCTTGCGCTTCGTGTCCCATGCGGGCACGGCGTATGCCAAGTACGCCCCCGACACCGGCAAGGCGGTGGTCAATGTGCCTCCGCTGCCGGAAGGGCGGGCCGCGCATATCCTCGCGCTTGGCTATTCGGCCCACGAGGGGGGGCATATACGCTTCTCCGACTACAGTGTGAAGCACCCGACACCGTTCGGGCACTCGCTGGTCCGGGCGATGGAGGAGTTCCGTATGGAGGCTCAGGTGATCAAGAATTACCCGGGCGCCAGGCGGATCCTGCAGGACATCGTGCAGTACATGGTCCTGACGGGGAAGTCCTTCGCGCCAACGGACGAGGAAAAACTGCGGTCCGCCACGCCGAACTCCCTGGTAACCAACTACGTGTTGGTCCGGGGCCGTTATCTGGTGAACAACCAGACGGCGGTGGAGCCCCGGGTGAACCAGCTCCGCGAGGAACTGGTCGCCAGGACATCGGATGAGCTGGTTGATCAGATAGACGACATCATCCGCCGCGCCGGCGCCGCACCCTCCGAGGGCGACCTCATCCCACTGGCCGACGAGCTGATCGCGTTGCTTCAACAGGACGCAGAGCA
>NZ_JBHNMF010000307.1:0-4003 GCF_048562965.1 Thiolapillus sp.
CCATGTCCCGCAGAAAAACATCGGGCACATCACGCCCATTCAGGCGCTTAAGGATTGGCACAAAAAACAACCGGAATTATTCAAAAAGAAAATCTATGATCTATCGGGACTTGACAAGTAGATTCAGAGAAAAGGAGAATGGACGTGAAGAAAAAAACATTGTTTGCAACGGGGATGCTTTCAGCCGGGGTCATGTTGGCCCTGTGTGCACCGGTAACAGCGGGTACAGCACTGAAGGTGGGTTCTATCGTCGACAGCTCCCAGTTGTGGGAAGTGCCATCACAGGTCACTTTCAGGCTTTTTGACAGTGCAACTGCGGCGAATCCGGTGGCTTCCCAGGCTTTTAATGCCGGTTTATGGTTTTCCGGAGGACAGTTTATGGCAGGCAAGACCGTGCGGGTCTCTGCCAATTTCACCAATACCGATGACCTTGATATGAGCAAGCCGCTCTGGTTGGAAACCACTGTCGATGGGACATTGATTGGCAGCAGGCAGGAACTTGTGGCAGAGGCGCCGCCGGTGGTGGATATCAGTGTCGAGAATTTCATCGAAGCGCGGAGCGGCGGCTTCATCTTTCCGGATAACACGGTTCAGGCGACCGCGGGCATAACCACAGAGACAGATCCCAATCTGGCGGTTCATGCGGCAAATGCCAGCGCTCATCATGCGCCATATACCGATGCCGGGGCAGTTGCGGCGATCAAGGCTGCAGATGGTTCAGGCTCTGGCCTGGCGCGGACCTGCTCGATGGCCAGCATGCTTCTGCTTTTTCCCCGGCAGCACACAATCACAATGCAGATTATGTGAACGTCACGGGCGATACCATGACCGGAAAACTGACGGTAAACAGTTCGGAAGCAGCCGATTTTCATGGTGATATTGCGTTGTTTGAGACAGATGGTACGAAGACAGTCGACGTTGATGCGGATGCAGGGTTGTTACGGCTCTATAACGGTAGCAGTATAGAGCAGCTCCATATATCTGGAGACAATTCTACGGGTGGACTCATATACTTCTACAATGAATCTGGCGCAACAACCATCTACATGGATGGAGAGAAATCTTCTACAACGCCAGGTGGTTTGATGAGACTGTTCAATGGCAGTAGCAAGCTGACAATTGTATTGGATGGTGATGCAGGTGGTGAACAAATTGCAGTGGCAGATTCCACAGGGACAAGAACCATTTCCATTGAAGGCGAGGAAGCCCCTGGTGATGGCGCCCAAATTTTGATGTATAACACCAGCGGTGTCCAGACGCTGCAGATCGACAGTGATTCAACAACCGCCGGCGGTTATATTCAGCTGTACGACAGCGCGGGCCATGCCACTATAACTCTCGATGGTGAAACTGGCGGTGATGGCAGGATTACCACGCAGGAACTGGCCATTACCGGCGGCAGTGATCTTTCCGAGCAATTCGACATCAATGCACCGAAAACTCCGGTTGAGGCGGGCATGCTGGTGAGTATAGACCCGCAAAATCCCGGCAAACTGATCCCGAGCGATGAACCTTACGATCGCAAGGTTGCAGGCATCGTCAGTGGTGCGGGCGGAGTCAAGCCCGGTATGATGATGGGGCAGAACGGCACCATTGCCAACGGTGAGTATCCGGTTGCTCTCTCAGGCCGGGTTTATGCCCTGGCTGATACCAGCGAGGGAGGTGAGATCAAGCCCGGAGATCTGTTGACCACATCCCGGATTCCCGGCTATGCGATGAAAGCCACAGACGCCGAGAAGCGCAGCGGCGCTGTCATCGGCAAGGCCATGACGTCTCTGAAAACCAAAAAGGGACTGGTGCTGGTTTTGGTTTCTCTGCAATGAGGCCAGGAGGAAACAATGAAGATCATTTACACTAAAACACTTCTTGCCTTGGCCGCTTTGCTAGTGGTGCTGCCGGCAATGGCGCAGTTTGCGCCTCCGCCGCAGCATATCGAACCCTATAACTTGACCTTGGGGCAGCCGGGAAAGAACCGCTCTGTCCAGAAGGAATCTGACCAGGTCACCTTGTCGGAGGTTGTTCGAGTAGAGGGTGCTCCCTGGTTGCGACTCAAGTTCCGGGCCTACAATCTGGGGCAACACAGTTACATTGTCATGACGTCCCTGGAGGATGGCGGACAACAGCGCCTGGACGCAAAGAGTCTCGCCCAGTGGAATAGCGCATCTGCCTTTTTCAACGGCGATGCGGTGCTGCTGGAACTCCATGTGGCAGAAGGGGAAAGCGGTATTTTCGCCACACTGGAATCTCTTAACGTGGGCGAGCGTGGTGTTGCCGCTGCTGCCGAAGATTCGGGTGGCAGCGAAACACAATGTGGCCCAGTGGATAACCGGGTGGCTTCCACTGACAATCGTGCCGGTCGGATAATCAATGGCTGCACGGCTTGGCTGGTTTCAAACGGTGCGGTATTGACTGCAGGGCATTGCGTGGACTGGGATCCCGACGGGGGAGGGCCGCTGTTGCCTGATGGTGTGTTGGATTTGTGGGGCAGTTTTTCAGTCAATGTGCCTGCATCAGATCCGGATGGCACCATCAACCAGTCTGCACCCGAAGACCAGTTTCCCATCGATACCAGCAACGTGGTCTGGAATTATGATGGTGAAGGACAGGGGTTGGGCAAAGATTGGGCAGTCTTCGGAATTTTTCCCAATGCCAATGGTGAACGGGCGCATCTTCGAGAAGGGTTTTATAGGATGACCCGTCAGAACCCTGCGGCAAATGACTCCATGCGCATTACAGGCTATGGTGTGGATACCGGAGTTGACAACAAAACCTTGCAGACATCCGCCGGCCCTTATGTGGGTGAATATACAGGTGGCGCTGCAACCAACATCTACCACCGTTATCAGGTGGATACCCGGGGAGCGAATTCCGGCAGCCCCATCATCTGGCGAACGCCGTCGCCCGATTTTACCGTCGGCATACACACCAATGGCGGTTGCGGTGATCCTGTTGCCGGCACGAGCAATGCAGGCACGTCATTTGAGGTTGATGCGCTGGAAATCGCCATAAGAGATTTCCACGGATCTGGTGCCAAGTATGTGGATGTTGTACCCCAACCAAACAATCCAGGTCAGGCTGGTGAGGTTTTTCGCCCCTATGTCCATGTGCCGGATGCCGTCAGCAATGTTCCCAACAACGGCCGTGTCATCCTCGTCAAGGGTACTTATACCAAGGCTGCAGGCAATACCTTTACCGCGGGAGCGGATGGCAAGGCGATGACCTTCCTGGCACCGGTAGGTACCGTCATCATCGGCAACTGAGCGTTCCATCCCGGTCGGTGGATGCACAGGCCAGTTACCCTATGGAAAGTTCTCGGTCGCCCTGCGATCGAGAGCCTTCCCATGCTCTCTACCCTCTTGGCTGAAAAGAGGGCTGATTGACATTTCCATGACTCAGGGTTTCCTGCTACATTCCGGGAACACAAATCAAGAACCAGGAATTAGCCATGAACCCGGAAAAAGTCGTCTTCGGTTTTTTCATTGTCCTTTCCCTCACCCTGAACTTCGGTTTCTTTGTAGGAGAAATCGATGATCCCGTGCATCACAACGTGTATGAGCTGTTCGCGGTGCACATCGTCAATATCATTGCCACCCTGCTCAAGTTCGGTGACCGGAGCCAGTTGGGGGCGGTGCTTTTGTCCACCAGTCTGGTGGCGGTACTGCAGCTTGTGACTGCGGCGCTGGTCTGGATGTGGGTGGAGCATATTTCCGGTTCTGGCCTCACTCCTTCAGCCATGGCCAGCATCGTGTCCCTCAGTGGTGGCGCCATGTTGGCGAATATCATTTCTGTGCCGTTTCGCAGCAAGGCGCAGTGCGCAGGCAAGGGTTGTTCCCTTGGCAAGCGCTGGAACGCAGCTGCGGGACGGCACAGGAACGCCCTGCGGGTCAGCTTGTCTGCGCCCACGGACTGCGTTGTTCCTCTTGGCAAGGGAACTGCCATTACCTGCGAGGAACGCCTTGCCGTGAACGCAGACAAGCGGACTGAACTCGCAATTATTACCTAG
>NZ_JBHNMF010000308.1:0-3996 GCF_048562965.1 Thiolapillus sp.
AGAAGACTGCCGGATAACGCCAATAATATTGCGAAAAAACTTAAGAAGTTTAGGCAAACCCTAAAAACTGAAAGCAAGCTCTGGTAGCTTACTCCGACGCTAAGGCCTTAATATTTGAGAAATCGAAAGTCATGAAACCTGACTCTTGTCACACTGCACGTCGAGGTCGCCCAATTAGCAACACCGCTGATTCGTTATGATACGAAAATGCCTCATACCGCCATCAGCCTGAGGAACGATTTCTGGTAACTGCTTGAAGGCTTCCTTTGGCTCATTGAAAAACATATCCCAATGGGCACCCATATAATGCTCGCTTTCCTCTTCTTCTGTTACGAAAGTACGCTCGGAACGTTGCCGCAGATCCAACGCCTCATCGGCACTCTGATGTTCGTTTGCCGTACTGGCCAGCTTTAACTGGGTATAACTGCAAGTGTGTCTTCGGCCTCGTGATAGATTTTGGGACATCCCAGTCCCCAAAATCGACTCGGCCTTTGACAACCTATTGGTGCCCCAGCCGTTTAAACTAACGCGCCCTATTTCTTTCCATTGTTTCTCAACTAGCCCCTAAAACCACCAAATCGTTGTAAAAATAGGAGTTAAAGACTTTATTCCCCGGTCACACTTCCTGTTTTCCTGATCCGTCAGGCTTGCATTATTGAAATAATGTGGATGATAGGAGGTGTACTCAACAACACTTCGGAGAATCCACATGAATACCGCTGAAACCTTACCCGCCCCCTTCGATCTTGCCGCTGTCATGGCCAACCTGCAAAACGAACAGTTTTTGCATGTGCCGGTGGCGCTGCTCCAGGTCAAGGAAGGCTTCAACCACCGGCGTTACTTCGATGAGGCCGCGCTGAACGACCTGGCGGAGGACATTCGCCGCAATCGCATCGCGCAGCCCCTGGTCATCCGTCCCAACGAAGACAAGACCGTGTTCTATATCATTGCCGGGGAGCGCCGGTACCGGGCCGCACAAATCGCCGGGCTGACCAATGTGCCCTGTATCGTCCGGTTGGTGAGCGAGGCCGAAGCCTATGCTATTTCGGTATCCGAGAACGCTCAGCGCGAGGACGTATCCGCCGCTGAACAGGCCGTTATTGCCCACCGCGCCGTGGGCCTTAGTGACGGCGACCGCGAGGAAGCCTGCCGCCTGCTCGGGTGGAGCCGCAAGAAACTCAATGCCCGCCTGCTCCTGCTGCACTGCGACAAAAGCGTATTGTCTGCTGTCGCAGAACGTAAGATTTCGATCGGCCACGCCGAACTGCTGGCTGGGCTGCCCAAGGAGTTGCAAGCGCAAACCCTGCCCTCACTGATTGATAAGGGTGTGACCGTCGCCCAGCTCAAGGAGCATCTGGGGCGTTACGCCTACCGCATCGACAGCGCGGCGTTCGATACCGCCGATTGCGCCAAGTGCCAGCACAACAGCGCCCAGGGCAATGACCTGTTTGGCGAATCCATCGGGGATGGGCGCTGCCTGAACCAGTCCTGCTTCAACGAAAAAACCGCACAGTGGATTGAGGCCAAAAAGGCCGAAGCCGCCGATGAATACGGCGTTGTCTATCTCGAGACCGAAAAACCTGCCGACCAGCGCGTTTATCTGGTGCGTGACGGCCTCAAGGGCGTAGGGCGGGAGCAATACGCCACCTGTCAGTCCTGCGCCCGGTACGGGGCGCTGATGCTCACTGAAAAAGGGCGTGAAGGGAAACTGGAAACCGGCGTGTGTTTCGACCCTGCCTGTAATCAGGAGAAGGTCAATGCCCACCAGGCGTCTCTGACGGAAGAAAAGCCACGAACGGCCAAGGAAGCGGGGGGCAAGGCGCCAAAAGCGACCACCCGAAAGAAGAAAGCGTCCGCGCCCGCCGTGTCCGGCAAACTGACGGCGTATGCCACTTCGCTGCATCACCGCGCCGCCGCCGGGGAAGTGCCGAGCGACCCGCACCTTGTCAAAGTGCTGGGGCTGCTGGCGCTCATCAAGGAAGCCGGGATGCCGGATCTCGACCCTGAATACGACGAACTCAAGCTCAAGTCGCGGGTATCTGACCGTGCCAAACTGATGGCGGTTTTGTTGGCACAGGACGATATGTTTCTGGATGAACTGCAAACCCGCGCCGCCGCGTTGCTGGTTTCCAAGAATCACAGTGCCTATGGCGAAAGTGATTACCTCGGGCTGGCAAAACAAACCCTTCGTCACCATGACGGCTCCCTGCCGAAGTATTTCTCCATGAACAAGGACTATCTGGCGATGCTGACCATTGGCGGCATCAAGGCGGTCTTGGGCGAATCGGGTTTCGACCAGTGGTACGACAAGGAAAACGGCAAGGACAGCATCGCCAAATTCATCAAAGGCAAGAAAAAGGCCGACCTGATTCAAGCAGTGTTGGATGCCGGGTTCGACTGGAAGGGGTTCGTACCCAAATTGCTCTGCGCCTGATGTGGCTATTGCAACCCCGCAAGGGGTTGCGTTTTCCCCTTTCTCATTAAACTGGTACTGAACATCAACAACGGAGACACCTATGGAACTTATCGACTTTCTGACAAGCCTCAAAGACGCCCTGACCGACGGCGAAAGCCTGCAATTCAATATCACCCGTGAGGGCGATACCCTGAACATGGCCTTCATCCCCAAACTGGCCGAGGTCAAAGGGGGCAACACCGACACCGAGGAAATCCGCGCCGCCCTCGCCCTGCCGCTGGTTTTCAATAAGTTGACCCTGGCGCAAATCAACGACGACCTGTGCGAACGCCTCACCGCCTACGGCAAGGCGCGTAAACCGGCACTGGACGCCTATCAGGAATTGCTGGCCAATCTCAGTGATGCCACGGCCAAGGCCAAGAACGCCGCCAGCAAGAAGAAAACGGACAAACCCAAGACCAAGGCAAAGCCCGCTGAAAAGCCCGCCACGCCTGCTGCCACTGCTTCGGCTAAAACCGAGGACAACGGCGCTGCTAACAGCTTGCTCGACTTTTGAAGGAGGATACCCCTATGACGACTGCAACCGCCAAACCCATGATTCGGACGTTCAAAACCGGCTCTGTTCAACTGCCCGACCCCGATCCGCAGCTTTCACCGGATGAGGTACGGAAACTCTATGCCGTTTCCTATCCGCATCTGGCCTCTGCAACCGTAGGCGAACCTGTTGCTTCGGGCGAAACACTCCAATATGAATTTGTGCCACCTGTCGTGAAAACCAAAGGCTAGGAGAACATCATGGATATTTTCGTGCTGCAAAGTTGGGAATACGAGCGCAATGCGTTCGCGGACGGCTTGCCCGCCAGTGAACTAACCAGTCAGTCATCGTGGGAATCCGCTCTCTATCATTGTTGGCGCACAATGGTCATGCCTCGCTATGCTGATCTGCCCGATGTATGGGCGCAATTCGTGGCGCAAGCGGATGATTGGCCCGATTTAATCAGCCTGGAGAGCGCGACGGGTTGGGGTACGCCTTTGCTGCAACGGGCCATTGATTTTCTTTACGAGTGGCTGAACGATAAAATGGTCAATGCGGGTTGGTCGATCACCTGCCTGCCCCGCTGCTCTTTGGAGGACAGCTTAAAAAAAGACTCCTTGCTGTCGGTCAACGGCAGGGTCGTTTCACAATGGGGGCATGGGTTGGACAATGACGATGACAATGTACTCTATTACCGCCTCACCACTGTTGACCAGATTCAATATGAGGACACATTCGATAGGAATGACCTCGATGCCGCCTGCTATGTCGGGGAAGGCACCTGGGAATTTGCCGATGGCACCCTGATTGCACCAATGACCGCCCACTGCGCCGGAGTCCGGCCATGAGCACTTCATTTGAAGCAGCACTGGATGACGCATTGATGGCGGCGACACAAGCGCCTGTGTCGTTGCCGGGGGGCAATGCACCGGAAGATGAACTGGATACGGTGATGCAATCGCTGTGGCGGCAATTCAGCTACTACCACCCCCAAGGGAAGGTTGTTCCAAGCCCACCCTTACCTGCTGAATTGTTCGGTTGGTTG
>NZ_JBHNMF010000309.1:0-3968 GCF_048562965.1 Thiolapillus sp.
CAGCTCTACACCGGATACTTGCCAGGGACTCTTGATTCCCAGTATCTGGGCGTATAGGTCTTTGTCTCTCATAGGGGATTACGATAATCTACCCACTCCATTTGGGGAAGAGCCCATTTTTCTTTTTATTCCTTCGATGCTTTCGTAAATGGGACAGGGCTGACTTGTAGCGATATTCCGCCACATCCGGGCCCCGCAATTGCTGCAGGAGTTTTCCAAATCGTTTCTTCTTCATGCTGGCAACCGGCTCTGTTTGCAGTTCTTCAGCCATAATATTTTCTCCTGATATTTCCATGACTTACGCAACAATAATAGCAGCAAAAAGCCAATTTGTCCCAATAAACTGGGACAATCAACAAGCCATTTTATCTTGATAGTACGTGCTTTTTTCAGCGGGCGGAGTGATCGCCCGACCACAGGAGGCTGAAATGACAGGTTGATAGTTGAAGAAGAAGATGCCAGGAATGAAAAGGCCCCGACAGCATTGGCGTGCTGACGGGGCCGGCGGTTGAAGATTGAGCCATCCTTCAAACGCCATCTTCCCATAACTGCCGGGCAGGTCAAGGAGCATTCAAGCGATACCAACGCCCGGAAGCCTCCCCGGCATCTTCAGCCGAACACCCCGGCAACAGACTGCTTACACGACTACCACCCCAATTTTTTTCGAAAAATTGGGGCAAGGGATGACTTTGCCTGAATTTCAGGCTCATCTCCCTGAAAACCTGGGACCGGGGCACAAAAGTCATTGAAAAATATGGAGCTACAAACATATGAACACCCAACAAGGCCTTGCTCGTCGCATCCACAAGGCATTCGACAAAAAACCGGATCCTGAATCCGGAATCATCCAAGGAGTGCGCCCCCTGCGGCAGGGGCAACCCCACCTGCGGACCTTCATCTTCCCGTCGCTGAAAAACCGCGGGGGCATTCCCTGTGAAGGCGGACTGGAGAAAGAAGCCGCGCTCTGCTTCGAACTGGACCCCACCATTGATGAGTACCGGGGCCAGCCTTTCAAGATGGAAGGCCCCAAGGGAGCCCCCATCGTGCCGGACTTTGCAATTCGCCGCGGTCATTTCTACGCCGTGGTGGATGTGAAGCCAAAAGGCCAGCTGCAACGCCAGTCCGTGGTGGAACGCATGCGATGCATCCGGCAGGCCCTCGGTGCCATCGGCATCCCCCACTACCTCATCACTGAACAGGAGCTGCAGCAGCAGCCCTGGCTGCAGATTCGCCGCAGGCTGCGCCGCGGGCAGGGAGTAAAGGTTCCCAAATCCACCGCCCATCGGCTGCTGGAGCGAGTGCGGTTGGCACCGACCACGGTGGCGGAACTGCGGCGGCAGGCCATCGAAATCGGCCTGTCCCCTTTCGCTGTGGAAAAACTGGCCCTGCTGGGCCGACTAACCTTTCCCATCAACGCGCCCTGGCGCGAAACCACACCACTTGGAGGTATCGACCATGAACAAAATCGAATCGCTACCGCAAACTGGGGCTCGGTGCACGATCTGCGCCTCCCCCTTTGAAGTTGCACATGTCAGTGACAAGGGCCTGCGCCTGACCGATGTCAACGGCGGAAACAGTCGTTTCCTGGATTTTCAAGCCCTGCAGCAGCTCGTGGAACAAGAGCAGCTCGAAATCATCTACACGCCGCCCCTGGGCAACAATGCCTCACGGGCCGGCCTCACCGACGCCCAGATCAAGAAACTGGACTACAAGCTGGGTTATGTGCGGGCGGTGACCAGGCAAACCGACAAGGTTGGTTCACGCAGGCGCATTGCCGCCATCGTGCGGGATTTCGCACAGGAAATCGGGGACAAATCCCCACCAGGGGTCTCCACCGTGGCCGGCTGGATCAAACGCTGGATCGAAGGCGGGCGCTCTGAGTCGGCCCTCATGCCGGCACCCAAGCCCAGCCGGGTGCGCCTCGAGGAGCCGAACGAACTGCAGAAGATCATCCTGAAGGCGATCAATAAAGTCTACATGAACAGCCAGAAGAACCCGATCAGCGCGGTAGAGACCGAGGTGGCGGTAGAGGTCGCTGAGTACAACTGCCAGGCGGAGACGAAGCTGAAACCGCCCTCGGCCGAGACCATCCGCCGCTACATCCAGCGTATCGACGCCTACCAGCTCGACGCCGCCCGCTATGGCAAAGCCTACGCGAAACGGCACCACCGGGCTGCGGGACGAGCGCTGTACACCACCGATCCCCTGGAAGTGGTGATGGCCGACGGCCAGATGATGGACATCATCATCGTGGAGCCGGACGAGGAAGGCGGTTCCCCCACCGATATCGGTCGCCCCTACCTCACTCTGGTTTTCGATGTACACACCCGCTGTGTGCTGGCAGCCGAGATCACCCTGGCGCCGTTCTGCGGCGGCACGCTGCTCAAAGCCATGAGGCAGGCCTGCGTGGCACAACCTGGAAAACCCCGCGGTATTCCCGACACTCTGATCGTGGACAACGGGGCCGACTATCAGGACAGTGGCTTCATCAACGCCATGCGCCGGCTGGGAACCACCCTGGAAGTCTGCCCACCCTACACGCCCAATGCCAAGGCGCATGTGGAGCGCTTCTTCCGCACGCTGAACGAGGCCCTCGTACACAAGTTCCCGGGCACCACCTTCTCCAACCCGAGGGAGAAGGGTGATTACCACTCCCAGGAGTTGGCCCGCTTGACGCTGGATGAGCTGCGGGCTCATGTGCACACCTGGATCGAACAGATTTACCACACCAATCTCCACCGATCCCTGGGACGGGCACCCATCGATGTCTGGAACGAGGCGGTGACGAAGGCACCGGTCAACACCCTTACTGCGGAGGACGCTGACATCCTGTTCCGTACCACCGTGTCCCGAACAGTCACCAATGGCTGTGTTCAGGTCCACGACCTGAAGTGGCGCTCCGATGCCCTGCGCAGCTGGGAGATAAAACAGCGCCAGCTTGGGCGCAAGCCCCAGGTGGAGGTCCGGATCGACGAACTGGACCTGGGCCACGTCTATGTACGGACCCTCGGCGACGAGGACATCTTCCTGATGGCCGACTCCACGCAGCCCCAGTACACCAAACATCTTTCCCTGTATGAGCACAAGCTGCTGAAAAAAGAACTCCAGGAGAAGGGCATCCGTGAGCGCTTCGAGCGCATGCAGGACATCGAGCTGTATCGCCTGCGCCAGGAGTACTACGCGGCCTTGGGTCACGCGGATGACAAGGTTGCCCGGATACGCAGGGACCGGTTACGCGATGCCCTGGCCGCCCGCGCCCTGTCAGGCGAGCCCCAGACCCAAGAGGAACCACAATCCCCGAAACCGTCTCGGGACACCAACCATACCCCTTCGGCCGAGTCGGACACCCCCATTTCACCACCAATAAAGGAGGACACCCAGAAATCGACTGAAGCGCAACCCCAAACCGGGAAAGCCACCGTCTTTCCTGTAATCACCGGCATAAAGAGGACACCCCGATGAACAAAGAACAGTACGACAACGTCATTGCCTTCGACCAGTACAAGAAGGCGCTCAGTACACCCGAGCGGACTATCATAAAAACCATCAGCGAGACCGTGGTCAGCCACCCGATGATCCAGGAAGCTTTCGACGGCATTTGCCGGGCAGTCAGCGAGAACGAGGTGATTTCCGACCGATCCCACCTGTTGATCATTGGTGAGTCTGGATGCGGCAAATCCACGCTGTGCGACCTCTTCGCCAGGAAATTCCGGCCTGTAACCCAGGAATTTCAGCTGGGCCTGCAGTTGAACCAGGTCGCTCTGATGACTTCCCTGTCCAGCCCGCTGACGCCTCGCTTCATGGCCAAGACGATCCTCAGAGCCCTCGGCTACAAGGGATCCCTGAATGGCACATCAGACACATTGACCGACCTGGTGCTAACCATGCTTAAGCAGGCTGGCATCCAGGTCATCTTTCTGGACGAGACCCAACATCTGCAGGCTCTTGGCATGAACGCCAACGGCTAC
>NZ_JBHNMF010000310.1:0-3957 GCF_048562965.1 Thiolapillus sp.
TGGGCAAGTAATCAATGAAATGGGATAACTCACCAGCCAGCCTTCTCAGAAGGCTGGCATCAAAGCCCCCTTATAGGGGGCAAAAGGCAAGTCTGCGTTCTAAGAACGCAGATTTTTACCAAGAACTTCTGAAGACCCCGCCAGAACGGCGGGGTTTTTTGTTTATACGGTATAATTTATCCAATGAAATTTGTAGACGAAGCCATCATCAAGGTGGAAGCAGGCGACGGCGGCAACGGTTGCGTCAGCTTTCGCCGCGAGAAATACATTCCCAAAGGTGGTCCCGACGGCGGAGACGGAGGTGATGGTGGCCATGTCATTCTGGTTGGTGATGAAGGCCTGAACACCCTGGTGGATTTTCGCCACAAGCGCCTGCATCGTGCAGAGCGTGGGCAGAATGGCATGAGCAGGCAGATGTACGGACACAAGGGAGCGACACTGTATGTGCGTGTGCCCGTGGGCACGCGGGTGCGGGATCTGGACACGGACGAAATCATCGGCGAAATCCTCGAGGAAGGCCAGGAGATGCTGGTGGCCCGGGGTGGCAAGCACGGGTTGGGCAACATCCACTTCAAGAGCAGTACCAACCGTGCGCCCCGTCAGTCCACCAATGGCACGCAGGGGGAAAAGCGCAATCTGAGCCTGGAGCTCATCGTGCTGGCGGATGTGGGTTTGCTGGGGATGCCCAACGCCGGGAAATCCAGTCTGATCGCGAAAATGTCCCATGCGCGGCCCAAGGTGGCGGACTATCCGTTTACCACGCTGTATCCCAATCTGGGTGTGGTCAACCTGGGTCAGGGGCGCAGCTTCGTGATCGCTGACATTCCCGGTGTTATCGAAGGGGCAGCGGAAGGCGCGGGCCTGGGGCTGCAGTTCCTGAAACACTTGTCCCGAACCCGCCTGGTACTGCATCTGGTGGATATTGCGCCCCTGGATGAGAACCTGAATCCTGCGGATGAAGTGCGCCAGCTGATCGCTGAAGTGGAGAAGTATGGTGGCGACCTGGCCGATCGCGAACGCTGGCTGGTGCTGACAAAAAAGGATCTGCTGCTGGATGAAGAGTTCGAAGAGAAAAAAGAGCGGCTTCTGGCCGAGCTTGACTGGAAAGGGCCGGTATTCGCGGTTTCCTCTGTGACCGGCGAAGGTGTGGACGAGCTTGCCCAGGCGCTGATGCGGCATATCGAATCGTTTGAAGAACCCTCTGAAGATGCCGAAGCAGAGGATGAGACACCCTACGACCCGACCCGGACCTGATGATAACGAGAGACAGCATTTCCAAAACCCGGCGCTGGGTCGTGAAGATCGGCAGCGCCCTGCTCACCGCTGAAGGCCGGGGACTGGACCGCGGTGCGCTGGGTAGCTGGGTGGATCAGATGGCCGACTGGCTGGAGCAGGGCAATGAGCTGGTGCTGGTTTCTTCCGGCGCCGTAGCCGAAGGCATGTGCCGCATGGGCTGGAACGAGCGGCCGGAAACCCTGCATGAACTGCAGGCAGCGGCAGCCATCGGCCAGATGGGCCTGGTGCAGGCCTGGGAAAGCTGTTTTCAGCGCCGGGGCCGTCATACCGCCCAGGTACTGGTCACCCATGACGACCTGTCCGACAGAAGGCGCTATCTGAACGCGCGCAGTACCCTGCAGACCCTTTTGTCCCTCGGTGTCGTGCCCGTGGTGAACGAAAACGACGTAGTAGCCAATGAAGAACTGCGTTTTGGGGACAACGATACCCTGGCTGCCCTGGTGGCCAACCTCATCGAGGCCGATCTGCTGGTGCTGCTCACTGATCAGGATGGACTTTTCGATGCGGATCCCCGCACCTCGCGGGATGCCAGGCTGATCGAACATGCCCGGGTCGATGATGCCCGTCTCGACGGCTTTGCGGGGGATTCTCGCGGAAATCTGGGCAGCGGTGGTATGCAGACCAAACTGCGGGCTGCCCGGCTGGCGGCCCGTTCAGGAACGGCAACCATAATCACTTCAGGCAAGGACAGTGAGGCCCTGAGGGGTATCGCAGCGGGAAAACAGCTGGGTACCCTGCTGGTACCCTCTCAGGAGCCGGATGCGGCGCGCAAGCGCTGGCTGGCGGCCCAGCTGCAGGCCCATGGCCAGCTGATCCTGGATGCCGGCGCCGTGAACAAGCTGCAACATGCCGGGTCCAGCCTGCTGGCCGTCGGCGTAACCGCGGTGGATGGCCGGTTTTCGCGGGGTGAGATGGTGCTTTGCCTCGATCCGCAGGGGCGGGAGGTGGCGCGGGGGCTCGTAAACTATTCGTCGGAAGAAGCGCGTAAAATTGCCGGGCGACCCAGCCAGGAATTTGAACAGATTCTCGGTTACATGGATGACGAAGAACTGATTCACCGGGACAATCTGGTCGTACTGTAGAAAATTTCTGATTCAGTGAATCCAGTCCCTTTTGCATGCCTGTCGATTCCCGGCTGGAGATTGTCTGGTGGAACCTGAACTGTACTATGGCCTCTATGCGCTGCTGGGTGCGTTCGCCGGTGTGCTTGCCGGCTTGATGGGTATCGGTGGTGGCCTGGTCATCGTGCCGGGCCTGCTGTTGCTCTTCCATCTGCAGGGATTCGATACGGCTTTCCTGTCCCATATTGCTATCGGCAGTTCCCTGGCCATCATCGTACCCACTGCGATCTCCTCTTTGTGGGCGCACCACAGGCGTGGTGCGGTGGACTGGCCGGTGGTGTTCGGGCTGGCCCCCGGCCTGATGCTGGGGGCATTGGCAGGTGCCTGGCTGGCATCGCAGTTCAGCACGGGTCTGCTGAAGGTGCTGTTCGGGACCTTCCTGCTGCTGGTGGCAGGTCAGATGCTGTCAGCTGTTGCACCCAAAACAGGATCTGCGCCACGGGGGCATCACCGTCTGTTCCTGCCCGTTGGTGCAGCGATCGGGACGGTATCGGGGCTGGTGGGTATCGGTGGTGGCACCATGACAGTGCCTTTCCTGGTCTGGCAGGGCAAGAGCCTGCCCGGGGCAGTGGCGACTTCGGCCGCATGCGGCCTGCCCATAGCCATCGCCGGTGCCCTGGGATTCATGCTCATGGGGCAGGGCCTGGGGACAGGCTTGTCCACTGGCTTTGTGTATTGGCCTGCTGTGATCGCCGTGGCGTTGTTTGCTGTACTGGCTGCGCCTCTTGGTGCACGATTGGCCCACAGTCTTCCTGTTTCGCTGCTGAAAAAAGGGTTTGCCCTGTTGTTGCTCGTGGTCGGGCTGCGCCTGATCCTTTTCAGTTGACGTTGGGATCCCAGAAATTGGGTGTGGTTTCAGGGGCGGGAGCAGGTGATTCACCGGCTGTGTTGAGGCGGAAGAACTGGATCACCCTGCCTTTCTTGTCCCGCAGGGCGAGCTGATTGTCCTGCATGCGAAACTCGAAATCCTGTACCTGTCCGGTGGTGGCATCCTTGAATCGCAGGTGTTCGGGAAGAACCTCAAGGTAGAAATCCCGGTACTGGTCGCGTGCCCAGTACATGCGCGCATACTGCTGTTTGATGGCCAGCAGTATGCGGTTCTGACTGGCCCAGGCGCCGTCCAGACTGCCGTCCGGCACCTGGCCCTGTGACAGGGAGGGCGAGGGAGCCGACGGGTAGGCAGGCAGGTATTTCCGGTACTGGGAAGGGTTGCCCGAGTGACCGATCTGTCCGGAGAAATCCTGGTACAGCTGCATCATTTCGAAGACATCCAGCATGGAGCGCATCATGTCCACAAAGGGATTGGCATTGTCCCAGTTACTGGCATTTGCCGGCCCGATGAACAGGAGCAGAACGAAGGTCTGGATGATCTTTTTCATGAAAATGACTACTGGTTGTTTTTTCCAATTATAGTTCAAGGGTCTAGAGTTTAGAGTAAGCAACATTGTTCCACCGTATATTTTCGGGTGAAATAAAGTTGCTATTTTGTTCATACTGCCCGTTAGAGCTTGTTCTATACGCTGATTGCTGCATCCTGCTC
>NZ_JBHNMF010000311.1:0-3953 GCF_048562965.1 Thiolapillus sp.
ACCAGGATCAGTTCCCCTGGTTCTGGAGAAACGGCAAGTTCACGGGTGAGCGGGTTAACAATGTACATCTGACGAATGCCGAAAAGAAAACAGCCCACGAGCGGGCGGAGGGTAAATCATCATGACAAACAGTGTGCAACAGGACTGGCCCTGGCCAGGCTCTTGCTGGTGGAAATTCGATTTTCATACCCACACGCCGGCATCAACCGATACGCCCTGGGCGAGGCAGGATCTTCAGCTCTCACATGAGGAGTGGCTGCTCAAATTCATGGCAGCAGACATTGATTGTATGGCGGTGACCGATCACAACAGCGGCGAATGGATCGACCCACTCAAGGCCACCTATGCCGAGATGAAACAGCAGGCCGATAACGGGAATCCACCTGCAGACTTTCGCGAGTTAACGTTATTCCCGGGGATGGAGATCTCCGCTAACGGCGGGGTGCATGTGCTTGCCATTTTCGGCCCTGAGGCCACGACTAGCGACATCGATAGCCTGCGAGGCGCAGTAGGCTATACCGGCACCAAGGGCGACAGCGACGGCGAGACCAACAAATCAGTGGCCGAGGTAATTGCCGAAGTTATGCGGGCCGGCGCAATCCCGATTCCTGCCCATGCCGATGCCGACAAAGGCCTGCTACGAGTTAACGCCGGCACGCAGCAGTGCGCCTTGTCAGCCAACACGGTCAAACAGGCCTTGGAGGTAGAAGGCCTGCTAGCGGTGGAGTGGTGTGACCTGAACAGCTTTTACCCGCAGGCTGTTAAAAAGCTCGCTCGACCACTGGCCCGTGTGGTGGGTAGCGACTGCCACAGTTTTCAGGGCGATGCCGTGCCCGGCTCACGGTATACCTGGATCAAGATGGCGAGCCCCACGATCGAAGGCCTGCATTTGGCGCTGCTTGATGGCAACGGTATTTCGGTGCGCCGCAGCGACGAGGGAGGCTTTGAGCCTTTTGATACACCAGCGCATTTCATTACAGGCATCGAGATTGAAAATGCCCGTTTCATGGGCAACGGTAGCCCGGAACACCTTTCTTTTACACCCTATTACAATGCCCTGATTGGGGGGCGAGGTACCGGCAAGTCCACGGTGATCCACGCAATGCGGCTGGCCAGCCGGCGAGATGGTGATTTACAGCGCCTTGGTGAAGACAGTGAACCCCGACGCCAGTTCGAACACTTTCGCAAGGTTGTTAGTGGCCGTGACGGGGAGGGCGCGCTACGGGATAACACCGAAATCTGTCTGGAGATGATGCGAGAAGGTGTCGCTCACAGGCTGCGTTGGCGACAGGACGGACGAGGTGTGGTTGTAGAGGAAAGGGGGAATGGAGGACAGTGGGCTACATCCGCCAGTCAGACGATTAATGCCGAGCGTTTTCCGATCCGATTGTTCTCACAAGGGCAGATTGCGGCCATGGCCGGCGACAGCCGGCAGGCATTGCTCGATGTCATCGATGAGGCCGCCAATATTGGTGAGAAGCACCGTACCCTTGAGGAGGCGAAGCGAAGCTGGTTTTCGCAACAGGCCAGGTTGCGAGAGCTAGGCGGACGATTGAAAGAACGGCCCGAGCTGGAAAGAAAACTTGCCGATCTCGTACACAAGCTCGAAGCATTTACGCAGTCGCATCATGCAGAGGTGTTGAAATCTCACCAGCGGGCATTGCGCCAGCGTCGCGAAATTGATGGAACCTTGAGGCAGTTGCAGGCGATGCCCGGGCGCATCGAATCCTTGATGCAGGAATTGCTGCTCGATGATTGGCCGGACGGTATCTTCGATCCTGCGCAGGATGCAGAAATTCTGAAGTGGCGATCCAACGCCGAGCGATCACTGGCCGAGGCGCGCAAAGCACTTCAAGGTGTTGCGCAGGGATTGACTGACAAGGCACAAGTACTGAATCGGGACGAGATTCTCCTGCAGTGGCGTCAACGCGCCGATCAGGCGCAGGCCGACTACGAAGCACTGCAGACGACACTTGCCCAGCAGGGCGTGGCAGACCCCCAGGCCTTTGGACAACTGGTGCAGGAGCGTCAGCAGCTCGAAGGGCAGATTAAAGCGCTTGATCAGGTGCAGAAGGATCAGGAGAGGCTGCAATCAGAATCCAAGGCCCAGTTTCAGCGTGTCATTGAGGCACGCAAGGCCATTGCCGAGGCGCGTGACAGCTTCGTAAAAGATACCCTGGAGACCAACGAATTTGTGCGCATGGAAGTGGTTCCCTTTGGCTTCGATGCCCGGGCCATTGAACAGAGTCTACGGGAATTGCTTGATGCACAGGATGACCGGTTCGGTAATGACATTCTGCTGTTCGAAAACGGTGAGCCAGCAAGTGGACTGGCGTTTGAACTCTCTGCGGCAGCGGATCGTGATGCAACCCTGGAAAAGATAAAGGACCGGTTAATACAGAACGCAGCGGGTTTCGGTGGACATTTCCATAACTACCTGCAGCGCAAACTTGAGAAACCCGAGTTCGCAGATCATGTTCGTTGCTGGTTTCCGGAGGATGACCTGCGTATTGAGTACAGCCGCAGTGGTGATGGCCGTGACTGGACAGCTATCACGCAGGGATCCCAAGGTCAGCGATCAGCGGCATTGCTGGCCTTTCTGCTTGCATTCGGTGATGAACCACTGATCCTCGATCAGCCCGAGGATGATCTGGACAACCATCTGATTTATGAGTTGATTGTGCGCCAGATTCGGGAAAACAAGTTGCGTCGGCAGTTGATTATCGTGACGCATAACCCGAATGTGGTAGTCAACGGCGATGCCGAGATGGTTCATGCCTTTGCATTTCGCGGTGGTCAGTGTCGAGTTACTGAACGCGGGGCATTGCAAGATAAAGAGGTAAGAAACGAAGTATGTGACGTTATGGAAGGTGGTCGCACCGCACTTGCACACCGCTGGGCACGATTGGGGAGGGAAGTCTGACATGTTTGCGACCCGTAGTGAATTGCTGGGGAAAATCCGCCTGGGTGAAGACAGCTACCTGGAATTGAAAGAGGTGCGCTTTGCTGGCGGCAAGATCCGCGGCCCTGAGCAAAATGATCTTGCAGATGAATTGGCCGCTTTCGCCAATAGCCACGGTGGGGTATTGGTGCTTGGTGTACATGATACAACCCGAGAGGCACTAGGGATTCCGGTTGACAGGCTCGATATGGTCGAGGCTCTGGTGCGTCAGGCCTGTGAAGATTCGGCCAAGCCTCCATTGGCCCCGATCATTGAACGCCTGACTCTGCCGGACAGCGCGGGAACGGATCAACCGGTGATCCGCATTGACGTACCGCCCAGCCTGTTTGTCCACCAAAGCCCCGGCGGATATTTTCATCGGGTGGGATCGTCGAAACGACAGATCCCCCCCGATCAATTGGCGCGGCTTTTTCAGCAACGTAGCCAGGCACGGCTGATTCGCTTCGATGAGACGCCTGTGCCGCAGGCGGCTTTCGATGACCTTGATGAAGCACTATGGCGCAGGTTCGGTACGCCGCATTCGACGGACGAGCCGGAACAATGGCTCGCCAAACTCGCCATGGCTACGCAAGATAATGCCGGCAGGTGGCGTCCCACGGTGGCCGGCGTGCTGCTGGCTTGTAAGGAACCTGAACGTTTTCTGCCGGGTGCCTTCATTCAGGCTGTGGCATATCAAGGCGTGAGTATCGAGCCACAAATGGAATCGGCTTACCAGCGTGATGCCTTGGACATTACAGGGCCATTGGATCAGCAGATTTTTGAGGCTTGTGATTTCGTGCGCAAAAATATGCAGATGGGTGCCCGAAAGGACTCGAAAGGCGGGCGTGAAGATTTGCCGCAGTATGACATGTTGGCCGTTTTCGAAGCGGCAACCAATGCGGTGGCGCACCGGGATTACTCGATGGCGGGCGCCAAGGTGCGTTTGCGGTTGTTTGATGATCGGTTGGAACTGTACACGCCGGGAATGTTGCCCAATACGATGACGCCCGAA
>NZ_JBHNMF010000312.1:0-3942 GCF_048562965.1 Thiolapillus sp.
CCGGGTCGCCGTTGGACCACTTTGCATTCTTGCGGATGTGAAAGACATAGGTCTTGCCCTCGTCGCTGATTTCCCAGGATTCGGCAGTGCCGGGGATGACCGTGCCGTCCGGCGCTTCGATGGTCAGGCCTTCATAGAGATCCCGGAGGATGTTGGACGAAGGCACACCTTCGGCCTTGTGGGGATCCAGCGTCTGCACTTCGGCACCATTGCCGCGGTGCAGAACCTGCTCTTTGGCAAGATTTTCCGGGCGCGGGACAGCGGCACCGGAATACAGCAGGGCGGCGAGCATCAGCAGCATCAGCCTGTTCATAAGCAATCCTCGGGAAGATTATTGGTATTGTCGGGGCGGTCTGCCATTCGGCATTGAACGGTGCTGTTCAGGTAAGGAAACAGCCACCCTACAGGGTCCTCACCACGGTGAGTTCCTGGCCGGGTTTCAGTCTGTCGCCGGCAAGCTGGTTCCACTTTTTTAGGTCGGTGATCTTGACCCCGAACTGCTTGGCGATGGCGTACAGGGAATCGCCTTTCCTTACGTGATAGCGAACCTTTCTGTTGCTGCTGGAAGCGACGTCGACCGAAGCAGCGGCAGTGCTGCCGGACAGGGGGATCATCAGGTGGGCGCCGGCACGGATGCGGTGGTTCTTCAGGTTGTTGGTCTGCATCAGTGCCTGTACGCTGACGCCAAAATGCCTGGCGATCCGGCTAAGATTGTCACCGCGCCGGATGCGGTAACGTGTCCAGCGCAGACGCTGGTCTTCGGGCAGTGTGGCGAGTTTTTCGGAGAATTCTTCCGCCTTGTCTGCGGGAAGCAGCAGGTAGTGGGGACCATCGGGGTGAGTGGCCCAGCGGTTGAAACCGGCATTCAGCAGCAGCAGGTCCTCAGTCTTCATCCCCGCCAGTTTGGCTGCCACCTTGAGGTCGAGTTGCTCGCCGATGGGAACCCTGACGAAACGCAATTCGTTCTCGATGGCTGGCAGCACCATACCGTACCGCTCAGGTTGTCTGATGATGTGAGACAGCGCCAGCAGACGGGGAACATACTGCCGTGTCTCCGCCGGCAGGTCCAGCGACCAGAAATCGGTGGGCTTGTCCTGTTCAAGATTCTTTCGGAGGGCTCTGGCAACAGTACCGCCTCCGGCATTGTAGGCGGCGATGGCCAGCAGCCAGTCGTCATCGAAGCGTTTGTACAGTTTTTGCAGATAACCCAGCGCTGCTTCAGTGGATGCGACAGGATCGCGGCGGGAGTCATACCACCAGTCCTGTTTCAGGCCGAAGTAACGGCCGGTGGCGGGCATGAACTGCCACAGCCCCGCCGCGCCATGGCGTGAATAGGCGGTGGGACAAAACCCGCTTTCAACGCCGGGCAGCAGTGCAATTTCCGAGGGCATGCCGCGTTTCCTGACTTCCTGCAGAATATGGTAGAGAAACGGCTCGCCTTTTTTCAGCTGTCGGGTAAGGGAGTCTCCCCGGCCCACGAAGATCTGTATTTCCCGCTCGATATTGGCGTTGTCTATATCCTGAAGCTGAAACCCACTGGCGAGCTGCTGCCACAAAGTCGGATTCTCGGGCGTTGCAGGAATTTCAGGTTCCGGTGCCGCAAATTCCTCGAGCAGCTCGTCAATATTCGTGGTCTCAGGTTCAGGGATTTGGGCCGAAACCTGGGGCGTCTGTTTCTCAGGGTTGCTGACGCAACTGGCGAGCAGGATGAGAAACGGCAGTAGAAGCAGGATCCGATACGTCATTAATGAAGTGTTGTGCCAACATCCGAAAAACCTATAAATTCCGTCAACTATACGAAAATCCCCGCCATTATTCCACTGCAAAAACGGTCCCAAGAACCGTGTCCGGTATCAAAGACGAAGGTTCACAAGTCGGCATAAAGCTCTACAATAGCCGGCATGAGCAATGGTCTTGACTACAGGCATCAGGTTGCCGCGCTGAATCAGTGGTTCGGGACCGATCTGGGTGAAATGGTGCTGGCGCAGGAATCTCTTGTACTGCAAGAGCTTGCAAAAACGCTTTTTGGCTATTATCTGCTGGAGCTGGGACTGCTGTGCCGGCCCCTCGACTACATGCAGTTCTCTCCTATCCGCAGCAGGGTGCGGGCAGGTCCCTGTCACGATGAGCACAGTGAACTGGTGACCCTGCCTGAACAACTGCCCCTGGCCGGGGATACCATCGATGCGGTGGTTCTTCCCCACACGCTGGATTTTGTGGTGGATCCCCGTCAGGTGTTGCGGGAGGTCGAGCGCATCCTCATTCCCGAAGGACGGGTGATCATCACCGGTTTCAATCCCTACAGCCTTTGGGGGCTGTGGCGCCTGATGCCCGGTTCGTCACGCCACCTTCCTTGGAAGGGGCATTTCATCCCTTACGCCCGGCTGCATGACTGGCTGTCCCTGCTGGGCTTCGATGTGGAACAGACGCAGACCCTGCTGTTTCGGCCTCCCTGGAAAAAGGCTTTCCTCAAACAGCGTTTTCCACGTCTGGACCGGATGGGACAGCGCTTCTGGCCCTGGTCTGCCGGTGTGTATGTTATCGTTGCCGTGAAAAGGGTATCCACTCTGACGCCCGTGCGCCCACGCTGGCGCCTGGAGCGGAAGCTGGGCAAGGTGGCGGTACAGCCCCTTGCCAATTGTTCACAGGGCAAACTGGAAAAATGAGCAGTAAGACAGTAACGCTTTATACGGACGGAGCATGCAAAGGAAACCCGGGGCCGGGCGGCTGGGGTGCGCTGTTGCGCTATGGCGAAGTCGAAAAAGAGCTCTGGGGCGGTGAGGAAGCCACTACCAACAACCGCATGGAACTGCAGGCGGTCATCGAAGGGCTGTCTGCCCTTACGCGGCCCAGCAGCATCACTATCGTTACCGATTCCCAGTATGTGAAGAATGGCATGACCCAGTGGATCCACAACTGGAAGCGCAACGGCTGGAAAACGGCAGCCCGCAAACCGGTCAAGAATGCCGACCTGTGGCAGCAGCTGGATGCGCTGGTGCAGAAGCACGACGTGCACTGGGAATGGGTGAAAGGCCACAGCGGCCATCCTGAAAACGAACGCGCAGATCAACTCGCCAACCGGGGTATCGAAGAACTGGCATGAGCAGACAGATCGTACTGGATACGGAAACCACCGGACTGGAGCCCTCACAGGGCCACAGGATCATCGAGATCGGTTGTGTGGAACTGATCGAGCGCCGTCCCACGGGCAACGACTTCCACCAGTATCTGCAGCCGGACCGGGAAATCGATGCGGGCGCCGTCGAAGTGCATGGCATCACCAACGAATTTCTCGCCGACAAGCCCCGGTTCGAAGATGTGGTGCAGGATTTCATGGATTATGTCCAGGATGCCGAACTGATCATCCACAACGCACCTTTTGACGTGGGCTTCATCAATGCGGAGTTGAAGCGACTGGACGGCTGGGACAGCCTGGAAAGCTATTGCAGCGTCACCGATACGCTGGTGATGGCGCGCAAGAAACATCCGGGGCAGCGCAACAGCCTGGATGCGCTGTGCGGGCGCTACGATATCGACAACTCACAGCGTCAGAAGCACGGTGCGCTGCTGGACGCGGAAATACTTGCCGAAGTGTATCTCGCCATGACCGGAGGACAGTCGGCACTGTTCCTGGATGATGCTGACGGCGAATCCGGTAGTGGCGATGCACAGCAGATTCGCCGTTTGCCGGCGGATCGGCCGGCCCTGAAAATCGTGCGGGCCAGCAGGGAGGAGCGGGAGCAGCATCTGCAGTGCCTTGAAAATCTCGAAAAGAGCTCAGGCATCAAGAGCCAGTGGTAGGTTTGGAGGGGGATTCTTGCAACAGGCGCTGCCAGCCATGGAGAGCGAAGCGAAGGCTGGTAGACCCCAGTAGCCGCGAGGCCGCACTGTTTTCCCGGCGTGCCTTGCGCCAGAGGGAAAACAAAGTAGGCCTCCGAACGC
>NZ_JBHNMF010000313.1:0-3938 GCF_048562965.1 Thiolapillus sp.
CTGGGATGTCCCAAAATCTATCACGAGGCCGAAGACACGCTTGTCACCAAATACCCGGATAGAAACAATGCCTGAACGAAAGAGCCTGCTGGCCATCATCGAACTCGGTGGTTACCCCAACCTCATGCCCGTGTATCAGCGCCTGGGTTTCGATGCCGATCTGGTCACCACACAGCGCAAGGCGAAAGCCTGGCTGAAGAAGAAACAGCCTGACGTGATCGTGGCTGAATACAATTTCCAGACAGATTTTCGTGACCGCAGTTCCAACCTGGAACCCTGGCTGCGGTGCTGCAGCGGTATCCCGGAGTCAGGCTGCTGGTGCTTTATCCCCCCGAGCATGAAGCCAGCTTCCGGCAGTGCCGGGAGCACCATGCGGTGTGGAAAGCCATTCCCTTTCCGGTCACGGAACAGAAGATAGAGCAGGCGCTGGCTTTACTCTGACCTGCCGGGAATGATGCAGCCGAGGCGGCGGGCAATGGTCAGGATCTGTGCCTCGGGAGGATATTCCCCGGGATGTTCGTTCAGATAGTCCCGCCACGGAATATATTCCGCCTGCAGCAACGGATCGGTTGTCCCGCAACCCAGGACACGGATGCTTGCATCGCCGACACGCCAGGGGCCATTGCCGCGCAATTCACCCCGGATGAGATGCGCGGCATCATCGGGGCGCGACAGATGCCAGAACAGATCCAGGTATACGATCCCCAAGGGGTGGGGAAAGGCGCGAGCGACGACTTTCTCGTCGCCGGCTGCGAAACGAACCACCAGCGGGGCGGTGACGGTTTCCAGTTCAGCCATGGTTTCTCAGTACAGATGCAATGCCAGTATGGCAGGTTCGCATGATAGAGTGGGGGCGTGTTCAGCCCCGGACTTTTTACAAGACGACCCATGGTAGCAGATGCGGACACCGGCCTTACCTGCCTGTACCGCGGGTTGATCTGTTGTGCGCTGTTATTCCTGTTCCCGGCCGCCCGGGCGGTAGATGAGCTGCAGCTGCAGGTGCAAAGCATTTCGGGAGAAGGCTGGACGCTGGAAGGTCTTGATGTGGCGGTCGGGGCAAGCCCGGGAGACACAGCCAGTGTCAGGGTTGATGCCAGCAGGATGCAGCTGGCCGGGCAGCAATTCGGCCAGATTCGCCTGTTCTGCCCGGAAGTTGCCTGGGATGCGTATCCTGCCCTGACATGTGGGAAAGGCAGGCTGGACATTGGCACTTCCCTGTTCAAAGCCATGACCGGCAGCATGAGCTGGCGCTATGTGGATACCGGAAACTGGTGGCTGAAGCTCAATGATCTGCGCCTTTCCAGAGCGCGCCTGCAGCTTGAACTCACATCTGTGGGCAGCCGGCTTCAGGCGGATTTCAAACTGCAAAATTTTCATCTGGCGTTGCTGAAGCGATTTTTTTCGCCGGACTGGACCTTCAGCGGTATTGCAGGCATCCAGGGCAGGGTAGTGCTGATACAGGGCGCACCTGTTTCCGTCAGGGCATCCATGCATCTGAAAAGCTTTTCCTATTCCAGCGAGGATGGTCTGCAGGTGGGAGAGGCGCTGAACCTGCGCCTGAACCTGGACGGTAACAGACATGGAGATATATGGGGCGGGAAGCTGGATCTGAGGGTGGACAAGGGACAGCTCTACACAGATCCCTTTTTTGCCGAGATTGCGGAAGACGCGCCGTTTGAACTGAGCCTGCAGGGAAAACTGGATGGGGATACGCAGCGCATGGGAATCAGCGCATTGTCATTCAGCTATGGCGGTCTGTTTTCCGGTCAGGGTTCCCTGGATGTCAACCTCTCTGCGCGTCAGCTTCAGGATCTTGACCTGAAGTTTCAGCTGAGCGATCTGTCACAGGCCTATGGACTGCTGTTAAAGCCCCTGGTGATCGGCAATGCGTTGGATGACATGACAGTGAACGGTCAGGTGCAGGGCCAGCTGCAGCTGACCGGGGCCGGGCTGCAGGCGTTTTCCCTCAAACTTCAGCAGGTGGATGTGGAGCAGAATGCCGGACTCTTCGGGCTGAAGAAAATCAGCGGCGATGTGCATTGGAAGCGAAGCGGTGCGAAACCGCGGTCGCGCCTCAGCTGGCAAGGCGGGCATCTGTTCAGGATCGCCTTTGGCGCAGTGGATGCCGGTTTTACCGCCCATGCCGGCAGTATCATCATGGAGCCGCTGACCCTGCCGTTGCTGGGCGGACGGCTGCAACTGTCGGATCTCAGCCTGGATGGTTTGCTGGATAACAGCCTTGGCTGGCAGGCCCGGGCCGAGCTCGAAAACATTCAGTTGGAAGCACTGAGCCACTCACTGGACTGGCCGGTTCTCGAAGGCAGTCTGCAGGCCAGTATTCCACGGCTGCATTACCGCGATGCACTGTTGCGCATGGATGGCAAACTGCTGGTGGACGTGTTCGGTGGACGGGTCGTGGTGGAAGGGCTGAAGCTGGAGGACCCGCTCGGGGTGGCACCGGTTCTGGAAACCAGTGTGCGGCTGGACAATCTCGATCTGGAACAGATAACCCAGGTGTTCGATTCCGGTCGTATTCAGGGTAGCCTGGAAGGTTATGTGCGCAACCTGCAGCTGGTGGCCTGGCAGGTAACGGCATTCGATGCCAACCTGCGGTCGCCGAAGAAAGACAAACGGCCCCATCGCATCAGTCAGCGTGCTATCGACAACCTGACCGAACTGGGGAATGGCGCCAGCGTCAGCCTGTCGTCCACCATGCTGCGTTTCTTCGAAGACTTTGCCTACGACCGGCTGGCACTGAAGGTGCGCCTGCGCGGGGCAGTCGCGGAATTGGATGGTGTTCCCAACCCCAAGGGCGGTTATTATATTGTGAAAGGTGCTAGGCTGCCGCGTATCGATGTGATCGGGCGCAATCACAAGGTGGCCTGGAAGGATTTGTTGTCCCGCATCAGGGATATACGTTTTGACGACATGATCGTGGAGTAACGCAATGTTGAAGAATCTCAGTTGGCCCGTACTCAGCCTGTTGCTGGGGGCCTGTGTAACCATCAATATCTATTTTCCTGCCGCAGCGGCTGAAGAGGCGGCGCGGGAGATCGTCCGTGATGTGCTGGATGTGAAACAACCGGGGGAGCAAAAGGAAGCACCCGAAAAGGCAGAGGATGACCAGTCCGCAATCGAACAGCCGGGTATTGCTGTCAGGATCGCCGGCCATCTGGTGGAAATGCTGGTTCCCGAAGTGCATGCAGCCAAGGCCGATATCAACATCGATACGCCGGCCATTTCACGTTTGCGCCAGTCCATGCAAAAGCGCCAGCGAAGTCTGGCGCCGTTCTACCGTTCCGGCGCCATCGGTTTCGACGAGTCGGGCAGGGTGGCGATTCGTGACCTCAAGGCCGTGGAGCTGAAAGACCGCAACCGGGTGAAAAAGCTGGTGGCAGACGAAAACCGCGACCGTGATGCCCTTTACCGGGAGATTGCTCGGGCCAACGGGCATCCCGAATGGGAAGCGGATATCCGCAAGACGTTTTCACGTATCTGGATAGAGGAAGCACCGCGGGGATACTGGTACAGGCAAGGGGGCAGCTGGAAGAAAAAGTAATACGAATTCCTCTGGGGAATCTCTGAGCAAGTCCCTCCTGGACTTTTCAGAGCACGCTGCGCCTTGCTACGTGGATTTTGGCGGCTCATTCATGAGCCGCAGGAAACTCTAAAAATGTCATTCCGGCAAAGGCCGGAATCTACAACACCTTGATAAGCATGAATCCCGGCCTGGTCGGGGTAAAAAAATCCAATGTTCTAGTGTAGTGTTGCATTTTGCTTGGAGCTTAACCGGCGATTAGCACGAACAACTTTAGCCAAGATATCCTTAGCCTTGGCTGTCCAGATGAATGGCTTGGGTTTCAAGCGTGTCTTCGGCCTCGTGATAGATTTTGGGACATCCCAGTCCCCAAAATCGACTCGGCCTTTGACAACCTATT
>NZ_JBHNMF010000314.1:0-3917 GCF_048562965.1 Thiolapillus sp.
GTTGGGTCAATAGCATAGACTCGGCGTACTATGATGTCAAGCCTCTACAGACATGAAAAAGCGATTGTAGATCCATGGAGGCAGGCTTGTACTCATCTTAGGGGTGAGTAGTTACCCTGGGTGAAGAAAAAGCCTTGTCCGATTTGTTTGCCTCCTGGTGCCGTAGGTTGACGACGAGTTGCCCGGATCAGCTTGGCAAAGGACTCGACACCTTGCTACGGCATACCCTGTATGAACGTGCCGGCAGGGAAAGTCTGTTGAGCAGTGCTGCAGGGGAAATGGAGTCCCTTGCCCAGTCCTGGCGTACCGAATGGGGCAATCTTCAGCAAGAAAGTGAGCAGATCATAAGGGAAGCAGGCGAAAATTCACCGGCTGGGCGAGCCGTTAATTTCCATATAGCGCGTCTTGAAGGCGAGTACCTGCTGCGTGAGCTGGCCAATCGCGGATTCCTGCCGGCATACGGTTTTCCCAGTCACATTACGCCCTTCGATAATTACACAGTCGAGCAATTTATACGCGACAAGAATGCAAAAGAACGGGGCAGGGAAGACAATCGCAGTCGTTTTCGCGAAATGCCCAGTCGGGATCTTGAAACGGCCCTGCGTGAATATGCGCCGGGTTCCCTGGTCGTGATGGATGGACTGGTTTACCGTTCTTCAGGGTTGACCCTCAACTGGCATGTCCCTGCGGATCAGGAAGACATCAAGGAAGTGCAAAACATCAAGTTTGCCTGGCGGTGCAACCACTGTGGTGACAGCGGAACAACCCATCAGTTGCAGGCGGCCACCCATTGTCCTTCCTGTGGTTCCGATATCAGTACCAATTTCATCCGGCAGTTTATCGAACCGGCCGGTTTTGCGGTAGATTTCTACGAGCCGCCCAATAATGATATCGATAAGCAAAATTTCATCCCGGTAGAACAGCCCTGGATAGCTCTGGAAAGTAACTGGGCTACGCTGCCGAATCCTGATCTTGGTCGGTTCCAGATGACCACCAAGGGGCATATCTTCCATCAGTCACGGGGCATCAATGGTAATGGGTATGCCCTATGTCTGGAGTGTGGCCGGGCAGAACCCATGCCATACGATGACAATCTGCCCAGTAAGTTTAAAGAACCCCATCGAAAGCTCCGTCGCAGTAGAGATGATGCGCCATTTTGTCCTGGCAGTGACGATCCCTGGAAGATCAAACAGGGTATCAACCTGGGGCATGAAGCCTGGACCGATATCTGCGAGTTCCAGTTGAAAACGGAAGAAGGGGTCTGGCTCAATGATGAAGTGGCTGCCACCACCCTGGCTGTTGCCTTGCGTGATGCCCTGGCAGAACTCATCGGTGTTCAAGGTACTGAGTTGGCTTGTGCGGTCAAGCCGGTCAAGACCGAAGAAGGCGCGCTCTGTCAGTCCATTCTTGTCTTTGATCGGAATGCGGCAGGCTATTCATCCAGTGTTTCTCGATATCTCGATCAACTGTTCCGCCGGGCCAGGGAGCATCTGCTCTGTCCCGCCAACTGCGACAGCGTCTGTCCCCATTGTGTACTGGATTTTGATCAGCGTTTTGCTGCCGAGAATATGGATCGACACAGTGCCTTGAAAGTGCTCACTCAGCAGTGGGTAGATGGGTTCAGACTGCCGGATGAGTATGCCTTTTTTGGCAAAGGTTCCTGCCCGGTATTCATGCCATTGATGGAAGCCATCTGGCAATCGGTCAGTGGTAACGCCGTGTCACAACTGCGCCTGTATGCTGGGGATGATCCAAAGCAATGGGATATTGGTATCTCACCCTTGAGAAAGCTCGCCTACCAGATGGCGTCCCGAGGTATTGATGTCGCCATCCTGCTGCCCTCAGGTTTGATGGACAGTCTTGATGAAACAGACCGCTATCTGCTGGCGAGTCTTGCCGAAGCACCACAGATCACCATTGGAATCATAGAAAAGCCTAAGCGTTGTGGTGCAGGCTGGTTGCTAGCGGAAGCTATTGGCAGCCATACCCTGCGCTGGGCATCGGATTCTGAACAAAGCCTGATTTTCGGCAGCACATGGGGACAAGTGGAAGCCATATTGGTGAGCAGCACTGAAGCAGAGGCAACCCCTGATGATTGGAAGCGCCTGGAGGCCCATCAAATTCGCCCTGCGCCCATTGCCCAGGGAGATCGTGAAATCGAGATCAGCCATCAACTTGATGGCAGCCTGAAAACCTTTGGCAACCGGTTCTGGAAATACTTGATGAGTGAGCATCCGCCAACCCAATCACTGCTTCAGTCAACCGATACAGTCACGGCTATTCGTTATCAGGATCGTTACCTCTTTTCCCCTCTGTCCGTGAGAATCCTGTTTGAAATTGTCCGTGTTTTAAGGGAACAGATTGGCGAGGATCGCTGGTCTGCCACACGATTAAGTCTGGATACCCTGGAGTGCCGCGCCAAATACAGTTATGGCGGGCCTCCCCAGAAATTCCTGTGGTCGGATTGGGACCATAATGAAACCCGCGCAGAAGTTATAGAGCGTCTATTCCATGAGATCAGCATGCAGACAGATATGACATTGAAGGAACAAAGAGAAGCCGCCCACGGACGGCTGCTGGAGATTAAATTTGCTTCCGGCAAGCGCTTACGTGTTCGTTTCGATCAAGGCGTATCCTACTGGCGGGTTGCCCGCCGTTCCGAATACCGTAGCAGGCTTTTCGATTTCTCTCAGCCGGACAGCATTAAACAGGCCAAGGCGCTATTGAAGGCCAGTGTCCCCCTGGAAGGCAGTGAAACAAACACCCAACTTTTCGTGAGGGTCATGAGCTGATGGCAAGAAAACCCAAACAGAAAAAACGCATCGAAACCCTCACCCACGAAGAGGCTAGGCGTCGGAATATTCCTACTGCCGAATACCAGTCGGTGATGCGCAAAGAAGAGCAGCAACCCAAAAAGGTCAGTTACGCCCGGGGTGCGCAGGGCCTGGAGGAGGAAAAGGCCAACCGCAACCGGGATCTCGATCCGCAACTGGTCTGGCGTGGTAAGGATGAGCAGGACTGGTCCGATCTGGTGGTGCATGCGCCACCGCTGTATATCCAGGAAAAGGTGCATCCCAAGGTATTGATCGACGACCTGTTGCGCCGTACCGAAGCGGATGAAGTAGCGGCAGATCCGCAGGTGGACTTGTTTGCCGATTTCAATGGCGTGCCGGACGAGGGCGCTAAAACCGAGTTTTACCAGCACGACGCCAACTGGACCAACCGCATGATCCTTGGCGACAGCCTGCAAGTGATGGCGTCACTGGCCGAGCGGGAAGGGCTGCGCGGCAAGGTGCAGTGTATCTATCTCGACCCGCCTTATGGCATCAAGTTTAATTCCAATTTTCAGTGGTCCACCACCAGCCGGGATGTGAAAGACGGCAAGGTGGATCACATCACCCGCGAGCCGGAGCAGGTCAAGGCATTTCGGGATACCTGGCGGGACGGCATTCAATCCTATCTGACCTATCTGCGTGATCGGCTGACGGTGTGCCGGGATTTGTTGACCGATTCAGGTTCGATCTTTGTGCAGATTGGGGATGAGAATGTGCATCGGGTTCGAGCGTTAATGGATGAGGTGTTTGGGGATGAGAATTTTGTTAGTCAAGTTACCTTTGTGAAAAGTAGCGGAACTAGCAGCCCGTCAGCAGGTACTGACGTTTTAAGTTCTGTTAGCGATTTTATCATTTGGTATGCGAAAGATGCCAAAGCCATTAAATATAGACAACCTTACTATATGAAGGAAGATACTAAGTCATTTGATAGCACATATAAGCATGGAGAATCATTCAATCCTTATCTGTCAAGTCCCGATAGATCATAGATTTTCTTTTTGAATAATTCCGGTTGTTTTTTGTGCCAATCCTTAAGCGCCTGAATGGGCGTGATGTGCCCGATGTTTTTCTGCGGGACATGGT
>NZ_JBHNMF010000315.1:0-3904 GCF_048562965.1 Thiolapillus sp.
GCTCCTTATGGTTATGCTCCTTATGGTGCTCCTGCTGCTCCTCAGGCTCCTGCGGCTCCTGCCAAGTAAGTTTGTTGAGACATCAGGTGTGCCCGCGGTATCGGTACACCTGATGGTATTGGGATGAATGGGTTCATTTGAATAATACCGGAGAGAGTGTGATGAATAAGATGGTTAAAATTAGTATGGCCGCCGTACTGGCCGTTGCTTCCGCCTCGGCTTCCGCCTGGTGGGGAAACAATGACGGTTGGGACAACGACGGTTTTGGCGATTTCATGGGCGACATGTTTGGCGACATGGATTTCAATTTCAATATGCATGCCCGTGGTGACAGTTACGGACGTGGCTACGGTTACAACCGCTACAATGGTTATGATGGTTATGCTCCCTACGGTTACGCTCCCTACGGCTATGGCGCACCGGTTGCACCGGCCCTGAGTGAAGAGCAGCAGAAAGCCGCTGCCGAACAGTATGCCAAAGCGATCGAAGCTCAACGCAAGGCCGCTGAAGCTTATGCGGCTCAGCAAGCCGAGATGTACAAGCAGTATCAGGCGACTGCTCCTCAGCAGGCCATGCCTGCTCCCTTCCAGGCTCCCCAGTTTTCGGGTTTCAAGAGCCGTGACGAAGTCATGAAGGAAATGGATGCTCGCCGTGCAGAAATGCAAAAAGAGATGGAAGCCCGCCGCGCTCAAATGGAAAAGGAAATGGGTGGTATGCAACGCCCAATGCCTGCTTCCTTTGACGCCCCCAAGTTCGAGGGTTTCAAAAGCCACGATGAAATGATGAAAGAAATGGAAGCCCGTCGTGCGCAAATGGACAAGGAAATGCAGGCCCGTCGCGCCCAGTTCGACAAGGGTTGCAACAAGCTCTGATCGCTATCTTCAAAGAGCAGCTTGCGAAAGAATGGCGTGCCCGGCAATGTCGGGCGCGCTTTTTATGTCCATGGATAGACAGAACACCGCTCCCCGGCTCAGACTCCCGCTTTACCGCCTCCGTCCTCGGCGGGTTTTGAGCGTACACGAAAGTTTCTGCAAACCTCACAGAGTGCCGGTTGCACCTGAATTTCCGGCATTTCGAGGGTCTGTGTTACGATGATCTCCCCATACCGCTGCCCTCAAGCTGAATTCAACAGAGCGTCTTACATGAGTAAACAGAACCTGACCCAGAAGATTTCCGTGGTATTTGCTTTCATTTTCTATATTGCTGCGGTTGTCAGTGTCTCGGCGGTGGTTTATTTTTACATCCAGCACGGTGGCAATCATCCCGCAGTGGCAGCTTGGTCTGCGGCCATCGTGTTTTTCGTGGGTGGTGGCGTGGTCTTGCATGTGATGGGCAAGGCGGACATCCCGGATTTCCGCATCAAGTAGGTACCAGAATTTCTGACTTTTTCCGTTGGTTTTGATCAGCATCAAGCCGGGGAGGAAGTATTTGTGTCATAAAGCGCCATGCCTGAAAGCGCGCTGTTTTCTTCCGTAGTTCTTTCTGACCGGGTCAATACTTTTGGCCAGTACCTGCTGCGCCGTTACGGTGAGCGGGTGCACAAGCTGGCTGTCAATGCGGGATTCACCTGCCCCAACAGGGATGGCACCAAGGGCCGTGGCGGCTGCACTTTCTGCAACAATGTTTCTTTCAGTCCCAACGCACGCCGCGAGCCGGATGTGCTGGGCCAGTTGGCTTCCGGCCGCAGGGTGCTCGCAAAACGTACCGGCGCCAGGAAATTCCTCGCCTATTTTCAGGCCTATACCAATACTTATGCCGAAGTGGATGATCTGGACAGGATGTATCGCCAGGCGTTGTCCCAACCTGATGTGGTGGGCCTGTCGGTGGGCACGCGCCCGGACTGTGTGCCGCCCGCAGTGCTGGACCTGCTGGCGTCCTACCAGGAAGAAGGCCATGAAATCTGGCTGGAACTGGGTCTGCAGTCTGCTTTCGATCAGACCCTGGAAAGGGTCAACCGGGGCCATGATTTTGCCGAATACCGGCAGGCTGTCATTGCCGCCCGGGTCCGAGGATTGCAGGTCTGCACCCACCTGATCGTCGGGCTTCCCGGAGAAACTGCGGCCGATTCCCTGCTCAGCCTGGATCGGGTGCTGGATCTGGGTGTGGAAGGCCTGAAAGTCCATCCACTGCACGTGGTGAAAGGAACCCGGCTGGCCAACGACTGGCGGCGGGGTGGGTACGACCCCCTGGGATTCGACGACTATATCGATACCGTGGTACAGATGGTGGCGCGAACCCCCAGGGAGGTCGTTTTTCACCGCCTGACCGGTACCGCTCCCCAGAACATTCTGCTCGCACCCACGTGGTGCAACTGGAAATGGCGCGTGCTCAACGCCATTACCCGGAAGCTGGTGGAGAAAGGCCTGGAGCAGGGCGCCCTGGCGGCTAGCCTGCCTTCCGCTGTTAATTCTGACTAGAGGTTTTTCATGCAACTCGTATGTCCTGCCGGCAACCTGCCGTCACTCAAGGCAGCCATCGATGAAGGCGCCGATGTTGTCTACCTGGGATTCAGGGACGATACCAACGCCCGCAATTTTGCGGGTCTGAACTTCAACGACAAGACCCTGGCCCAGGGGCTGGACTATGTGCGCAGTCGGGGCAGGAAGGTTTACGTGGCGCTCAACACCTACCCGCGCCCCCAGGGCTGGAAGCGCTGGCAGGCTGCTGTGGACAGGGCGGCGGAGATGCAGGCCGATGCCCTCATTGCTGCCGACATGGGGGTGCTGAACTATGCGGCCAACCGCTACCCGGATCTTCCACTGCACCTGTCCGTGCAGGGTTCCGCCACCAACTACGAAGCCCTGACGTTTTACAAGGAACGCTTCGGCATCCGTCGCGCCGTGCTGCCCCGGGTGCTGTCCATGCCCCAGGTGAAGCATGTGGCAGACAACGCCCCGGTGGAAATCGAGGTGTTCGGTTTCGGCAGCCTGTGCGTGATGGTGGAAGGGCGCTGCCTGCTTTCGTCCTATGCTGCCGGACAGTCACCCAATACCCACGGTTGTTGCTCTCCCGCCGGGGAGGTGCGTTATGAAGAGACAGCGGCGGGCATGGAGACACGTCTCGGTGGCGTGCTGGTGGACAGGGTGGGCAAGGGCGAGAACGCCGGTTATCCCACCGTGTGCAAGGGTCGCTATGATGCCCTGGACAAGACCTATTACGCCATGGAAGAGCCCACCAGCCTCAATACTCTCGATCTGCTGCCGGAACTGCTGGTTGCCGGTATCGCCGCCATCAAGATCGAAGGCCGCCAGCGCAGCCCGGCCTATGTGCGCCAGGTTACCCGGGTGTGGCGCCAGGCCATCGACAGTTGCCTGAGCGACCCGGCCGGTTTTCAGCCGCGGGGTGAATGGATGCAGCAGCTCGGTGCGGTGTCCGAAGGGCAGCAGACGACTCTGGGCGCCTACCACAGAACCTGGCAATGAGTGACAACAGCATGAAACTATCCCTTGGTCCCGTGCAGTATTACTGGTCCCGGGAGGACCTACTGGATTTCTACCGGCAGGTGGCTGACATGCCCGTGGATATCGTTTACCTGGGCGAAACCGTCTGCTCCAAGCGCCGCCTGTTCCGTTTCGACGACTGGATGGACACCGCCCGTATGCTGCGGGATGCAGGCAAGGAAGTGGTGCTGTCCACCCTGGCGCTGCTGGAGGCCGAATCCGAACTCAAGACCCTGCGGCGCATCTGCGCCAACGGTGAATTCCTGGTGGAAGCCAACGATATGGCGGCGGTGCAGTTGCTGTCGGCGGCAGGCCTGCCCTTCGTGGCAGGGCCGACGGTGAACATTTACAACGTAAGCGCCCAAGAATCCACACCTGTTTTCCCGACCTGACCCCGTGCAGACTTTCTCCTGAAATTTCACGACACAGGAGAAATCGATGGACATGTCTGATGCCACCGAAGG
>NZ_JBHNMF010000316.1:0-3890 GCF_048562965.1 Thiolapillus sp.
CAAACAGAAGGTGTCGGGGTGCTTCCGGACAAGAAAGTACGCCGAGGCCTATTGCCGCATCTCCAGTTACCTGCAGACCATGGCAAATCAGGGATACAATCCGCTGGTCGCCATTCAAATGACCTTTTCGGGACAGCTCTATGCTGATAGGGGTGAGTAGTTACCCTCAGGAAAAGAACAAACAGATTGTGGCCCTGGTGGCACAGCAAATGTCCGATGCGCTACTGATGATTGTTGGCCGTATGGGATGATTGTTGGCAGTAGGGGTGGGCAGAATAAATGGCCATTAACAAGTGGAAGAAAATATGATTTGCAAATTAATTTTCTTCCGTTTAGGATAATGCTTAATACTTTAAGGAGAAACAATAAAAATTGAGGTGATCTTTTGGGAGATAATGATGCACTTGAGAGGGATTTCGTCCACCTCGCGCGGGTGGCGCTGTCGGGACGCACTCAAGACGTCCAAACTTACTTGCATAGAATTGCGAAGCGCCGGGGCCTGAGTAAGGAGTTTTCAGCAGGTTTGATAGATCTACTGCGCAAAAATCCGACCCGCTCTTCGCCTTTACGCAAGGGCATGGAAAAAGCTCTGCCAACAGACACGGATTCTCGCTTTCAGCTGTTGCGGGTAGAGGAGATGCCGTTTCTGCAGATGGAGCCGGTCTACTCGGGGCAGGTTCAAAGCACACTGTCTCGCCTCGTTGAAGAGCGACAAAACTTAGGTGTCTTGCTTGAAGCAGGTCTGGAACCGACCCGAACCGTCTTGTTCAGCGGCCCTCCCGGTGTCGGGAAGACTCTGGGTGCACGTTGGGTTGCGCGTGAGCTCGGGCTTCCTCTCATGATTCTTGATCTGTCTGCTGTCATGAGCAGCTATCTTGGACGCACGGGTTCTAATCTGAGGCATGTACTAGATTACGCAAAATCCATCGATTGCGTTCTTCTACTTGATGAACTGGACGCGATAGCTAAACGAAGGGACGATTCTGGAGAGATTGGAGAATTGAAACGCCTTGTCACAGTATTGCTTCAGCAACTTGATGATTGGCCATCGTCCGGTTTGCTCATTGCCGCGACCAACCATTCTGATTTACTCGATCCCGCAGTTTGGCGACGCTTCGAGCAACTCGTCGATTTTGAACTGCCAAAGGAGGCCGAAATTCGAGCCTTTCTAGATGCGCTGTTTGAAGAAGTTGCTCCAGACTTGTCAGCCTGGGTCGACATCCTTTCTCTTTCTCTGATTGGGCGATCCTATAGTGATATCGAGCGAGAAATTACTCTTGCACGGCGTTCGGCTGCCCTGAAGGGGAAGGGTATTGATCACTACATCTCACAGCTAGTGACAACTCACGAACACTCGAAACAAGAACGTATCGAGATCGCGGTTCGGCTGGTCAGGAATGGTTTGGCAACACAAAGAAAGGCCCATGAAATCACGGGCGTCGCGCGGGACACTATCCGCACACATCTGAAGAATGATGTGGTTTTAGAGATTTGAGCAGGTAAAGGTGAGCAAGCAGAATTTTCTTCTGGGTAGGGGCGAACGCCTCACCGACGACATAGTCATCAAGGGTGGAGGTGGTCCAAAAGAACCGCCCTACACTTTCGGTGAAGCACGACGTCGGCTGTCACCTATGGTTTCGGAAACATCATCTCGTATCGATGAACTGCCGCAGGCGGCCTGCCCAGGCGACGAGGCTGTGATTTCGCTGACAATCAATCCCGAATATGTTGCGAAATCCTTCTTCCCGCATGAACTCATGCGGGATGTGGGCATCGAAGTGATTGGCAGCCGACCCAAAAAGACAGTTCCTGAAAAGCGTTCCCGGGGCAGAGAACCCAGTGAAGTCTTTACCACTGAGCTATTCGCGAGGGGGCGACGGGCCGCCATCAGGAATTGGAGTCAGCAGTTGCCGGATTGGCGCTCCGACAGAGGCAGCGCAAACGCGCTCATATCGATTGAAGAGATATCTGCACCGGTCCCTCACGCCAAAATCAAAGGCTCGCTCCCTGAGCAGGGGCGGATGGCGTTGGAAACCGTGCTCCACGCCAGCGAACTCGAATTTAGCATGATACAAGCTTTTGCTGCATACCTTGAAAGCCAGGGAATCGAAGCAGACCTTGGCCACAGCTTCTTCGCAAAAGGACTGTGTTTTCTCGAACTTGATGCGCCGGTGGAACGTGCTGATGACATCGCACTCTTCACGGGTGTTCGTACATTGAGACAAATGCCAAGCCTGAGAATTTTGCGGCCAACCGTACGTTCTGCTGACATTCCAACAACCGATTTGGAATTGCCCACCGAAGGTCCCGTCTCGGAAGACGTCCGAGTGGCTATATTTGACGGCGGCGTTCCTGAGAACCATGCATTGACGCAATGGACTTCGCGCCTTGAACTGCCCGGCATGCTGCCAGCTACTGAGGGGTTCTTGTCACACGGCGTTGGGGTGACCTCAGCTGCACTGTTTGGGCATATTGATACCAAAGTGCCTTTGCCGCGCCCCTACGCAAATATTGATCACTACCGCGTATTGGATGAAGCCCCGGGACAGGATCCGCATAAGCTCTACGAGATTCTTGGTCGGATCGAAGGTGTGTTGTCGAGCCAGGAATATGATTTCATCAACCTGAGCCTAGGGCCGTGCCTGCCGATAGAGGATGATGATGTTCATGCTTGGACAGCCGTGTTGGATGACCGCCTGTCTCGGGTATCCACACTTGCGATGATTGCAGTTGGAAACGGTGGTGAAGGGGATTCCATTCTTGGACTGGATCGAGTTCAGGTTCCCTCCGATTGTGTCAATGCTCTGGCTATTGGTGCTTGTGACACGCCGGGGAAGGATTGGCAGCGCGCGCCCTATAGCTCGAAAGGGCCCGGTCGCAGCCCAGGTCTCGTGAAACCGGACCTGGTAGATTTCGGAGGCGAGTTCAGCCGCCCATTTGTTGTTGTCGCACCAGATGCAACGCCGTCCCTAACGACGACCGGCGGAACGTCGTTTGCTGCTCCAAGTGTTCTTCGACTTGGAACCGGTATCCGTGCCCATTTTGGCTCCAACCTGAACCACTTGGCGATCCGCACACTCCTTGTTCATACATGTGAGGAAGGCGACCAAGATCACAAAGAAAATCACAAAGAAATTGGCTGGGGGCGTGTTGCGCGCAGCCTTGATGACATCATTCTGTGTGATGACGACACAGTTCGGGTTGTCTATCAGGGTGAGATTTCTCCGGCGAAGTACATCCGTGCCGCAATCCCAGTCCCTGCTGACCCAATGAGTGGCATGGTCACGATCAAGGCCACGATCTGCTATAAGACGCAAACGGATCCACATCACCCTGGGAACTACACCCAAGCAGGGCTGGAAGTGACGTTCCGACCTAATGACAGTAAATACTCACGCAACAACCAGGTACATCCGAACTCCGCGAGTTTCTTCGGATCATCCTTACCGGGTGCGACAGAAGATGAGTTGCGTCGCGATGCTTGGAAATGGGAAAATTGTCTGCACGCAGTCCAGCGCAAACGCGGCAGCTCTCTTATCAACCCTTGCTTCGACATACACTACAATGCCCGGCTTGAGGGGCGGAATTTCGCACCGCCGGAAAGCTTAAGCTATGCGATGGTGGTTTCCATCCACGCAAAAGGTGTCGCCGATCTCTATGATCAAGTTGTTCGCCAGTACGCAACGCAAATCGAACCACTACGTCCGGTGCTCGAAATGCCTATCCGCACCTGATGTTCCATGGCAAATATTGAAGGCATTCCAATATCCATCCGCTGCCAGCCATGGAGAGCGAAGCGAAGGCTGGTAGACCCCAGTAGCCGCGAGGCCGCACTGTTTTCCCGGCGTGCCTTGCGCCAGAGGGAAAACAAAGTAGGCCTCCGAACGCGG
>NZ_JBHNMF010000317.1:0-3858 GCF_048562965.1 Thiolapillus sp.
GCAGACTCGGGTTTCTGCCGTGACGCGATCATGGCCTGGTGCGAGACCAACGACGTGGGCTATGTTCTGGGTCTGGCGCGCAACAAGCGTCTGCAACGGGCCTTGGGCAAAGAAATGGAAGAGGCCCGCCTGGCCTGTGAGCGCACCGGCGAGACCGCCCGGTGTTTCCGTGACTTCCGCTACCGCACGCGCAAATCCTGGTCCTGTGAACGGCGGGTGATCGGCAAGGCAGAATACCTGCCGGGCAAGGCCAATCCGCGTTTTGTCGTCACCAACCTGAGCCCCCGTGACGCAGATGCCCAATATTTATACGAAGATCTTTACTGTGCCCGAGGGGAGATGGAAAATCGCATCAAAGAACAGCAACTGGGACTGTTCGCCGATCGTACCAGCAGTGCCACCCTGCGGGCGAACCAACTGCGGCTGTACTTCTCTTCCTTTGCCTATGTCCTGCTGCATGGCCTGCGCCGGCTGGGGCTGACCGGTACGGCGTTCGCCAAGGCCCAGAGCACGACGATCCGTCTGAAGCTGCTGAAAATCGGCGCCCGCCTGCGCCTGACAGCGCGCAAGGTCTGGCTGTCCTTCTCGGAAGCGTATTCCTACGCCAGTGATATTGCCCAGATCCTGGCCAATCTCAAGCAGCATCCTGCTTGGTCGCCGCCTGGATAGGTTCTTCCGTCCCCGACAACATCGGCTCAAAGAATCAGTCCTGGGTGCTGAGGGACTGGTGCGTCTGTTCTGTCAAAAAAACATCCTCCAGAGCTCCTGAGAGAGCGAAAAACACGAGAATCTCTTCTCCTGGCGAGTGCCTTGGCACGAGAAATGGGCTATCGGTCTATCTTGGCCACGTCCCGGCGCCCAAAAACGCCGGAACTAGGGGATCGGTGAGCGATGCGGCCTAAATTTTATTCCTTGATTTCAGACAGGATTTGGAATATCGATAAACTCATGTTTTACATTGAATTTGTCTTCCAGCTCCTTTCCCAGCGCCTGAATACCATAGCGCTCGGTTGCATGGTGACCCGCCGCGATAAAATGAATATTCCGCTCTGCGGCGATATGAAAGCTGGCTTCCGACACCTCACCGGTAAGGTAGGCATCAAAACCCAGATCCGCCTCTTTGTCCACCCAGCCCTGGGCGCCACCGGTACACCAGGCCAGTCGCCGCACACCATGATCCCCGCCGGGCAAAAGCAGGGGCTCCCTGTCCGTGAACCCCTGCACCTTTTCCAGCAAGGTATCGATGGCCAGCGACTCGGGGAACTCCGCTCCCCAAAGCAAACCGTTTTCCCCTTCGATGGGCCGGGCGTCAGAACAGCCCAGCAGTTCACCCAGACAGGCATTGTTGCCTATCTGCGCATGCGCATCCAGGGGCAGGTGGTAGGCGGCCAGGCTCATGCCGTAGCGATACAGCGCCTGGATACGCCGCCCCTTCATGCCGGTGAGCGGCGGCGCTTCGTTCTTCCAGAAATAGCCGTGATGCACCAGCAGCAGTTCCGCCCCGGCAGCAGCGGCAGCCTCGATGAGCGCCAGGCTCGCTGTCACGCCGGTCACGACGCGGCTCACCTCCAGAGAAGCTTCCACCTGCAGCCCGTTGGGGCAATAGTCCTCGAAACTTCCGGCATCGAGGCGGCTATTGCAATATTCGATCAGTTCACTCAGCGCGGCCATATCAGGGCTGTCCTACGTTAAAAAACCTCATGGTAGAATGTAGCCGTTATGAATTTCCAGCGTCTTCTTGCTTTTTTCTTCACCTCAGTCGTCACCGGGCTGGCCGCTGCCTACCTGGCGCTGACTCTCTGGCCACAGCTGCTTGCGCCGCCTAGCGCCAGCAGTATCCCTGCTCCACCCTCCAATGAGGACAACCGTGGCTGGGCTGATGCCGTCGCATTTGCGGAACCTTCCGTGGTCAACATCTACACCAGCAAGATCACCCGGGAGGAAGGCAAGCCCCTGTTCGAAAACCCGCTGGTGCAACACTATTTCGGTGATCCCAGGAGCAAGCCCCGCCTGCACCGGCAAAACAATCTCGGTTCCGGCGTCGTGGTGGACCGCAATGGGTACATACTCACCAATCACCATGTCGTAAAGGATGCCGATGACATCTTCATCGGTGCCGACGGGCAGGCGCAGGTGCCCGCCAGGGTGGTCGGCACCGACCCGGATACGGATCTGGCCGTGATCCAGGCCGCCGGCAAGGACCTGCTGCCCGCCAACCTGGGGAAGTCCAGTCAGCTGCGGGTCGGTGATGTTGTGCTGGCCATCGGTAATCCCTTCGGCGTGGGCAAGACGGTCACCCAGGGCATCATCAGTGCCAAGGGACGCCATGAGCTGGGGCTGGCAACGTTCGAGGATTTCATCCAGACGGACGCCGCCATCAACCAGGGCAATTCCGGCGGCGCACTGATCAACACCGAAGGGGAAGTGGTCGGTATCAATACTGCCATCATCTCCAACAGCGGCGGCTCTCATGGCATTGGATTCGCCATACCCATCGATCTCGCGAAGCAGGTCATGGAGCAGATCATCAGGCACGGCCGCGTGATTCGCGGCTGGATAGGCGCCAGCGGACAGGATCTCGTACCTTTGGTGGCACGGTCTCTTGGCTTGCCGGAAGACACCAGGGGAGTATTGCTCTCCGGAGTCCTCGAGGGCGGACCGGCAGATCAGGCGGGCATCGAACCTGGTGATATCATCCGCAGCATCAACGGTGAAGCCGTCAGCAGCGCCCAGGCGGTAATGAACCAGATCGCCACCGCCTCACCGGGCACCAGCATGGATCTGACCATTCTGCGCGGCGACCAGTCGTTTCCCGTGCAGCTCATCGTCAGCGAACGCCCCAGAGATGTGGACTGACCGCTTCTCATGAAGAAACTGCCCTACCCCAACAAAGCTGAAACCGTCTTGTGGCTGGGAATCTATGCTGCGGTGCTGACCTGGTCTGCGGTCAACCCACACGACAGGTTCACCTGGTTTCTTGAAACCCTGCCCGCGATCATCTGCCTGGCGGTACTGACCTTCACCTGGAAAGCCTTCCCCCTCACCCGCCTGACCTACTGGCTGATCCTGATTCACTGCATCATTCTCATGGTGGGCGGCCATTACACCTACGCGGAAGTCCCCCTGTTCGACTGGATACGCGATCTGCTGGGCGGACAGCGCAACAACTATGACAAGGTGGGTCATTTTGCCCAGGGGCTGGTGCCGGCAATCATCGCAAGGGAAGTGGTGATCCGTCTGGACGTGATCCGCAGCAGAGCCTGGACCCACTTCTTTGTCGTCTGCTTCGTGCTCGCCTTCAGCGCTTTCTACGAGCTCATCGAATGGTGGGTGGCTGTGGCCAGTGGCGACGATGCCGTGGCCTTCCTGGGCACCCAGGGTTATGTGTGGAATACGCAGTCAGACATGTTCCTGGCCCTCATCGGCGGACTGGTGGCGGTGACTCTCTTCGCCCCCTGGCACGACCGCCAGCTGGCGCGTTTCACCCGGAAGGCGGACGGGTAAAGGTCTTGGCGCCCTTCAGCATCTGGCGAATCACCGTCATGTGTGACTGGTAGAAAGGCCCCGGATTATTCACATCCCTGTCATCCCGGGTAGTGAGCACGTTCTGCCGCCCCGACATGCTGCGATACGGCACATAGAACTTGTACTCGCCATCGATGTAGGCCACGCCGCTCCAGTCACTGGCAATCACATAGCCGGGACGGTCGGGCGCAAAGATGTCCTGTCCCTGGGCATAGTGTAAGCGCCAAAGAATCAACCCTTTTGCATCTTGTTGAGGGAGGTGTTCCAGGGTAGCAAGGCTTCGACGTCCTCAACCATCTTGGCGTTCCCAATATGCTGTAGCACATGGTTGAG
>NZ_JBHNMF010000318.1:0-3857 GCF_048562965.1 Thiolapillus sp.
AGTGAGCAGGATGCAGCAATCAGCGTATAGAACAAGCTCTAACGGGCAGTATGAACAAAATAGCAACTTTATTTCACCCGAAAATATACGGTGGAACAATGTTGCTTACTCTAAACTCTAAGATATTCTTATATGCGTTTTTTTAAAGATTGGCGATGGTAAATCAGGAATGGATTTGCCATAATCTTTAATTCCTTTCGCTCGTTGACCCGATGTTGTCACAATAAGAGTCGCAGCGATCTATCAGCAATAATAATCCTTGAGGAGGAATTCGATGGCACACATCGTAGTACTTGGCGCCGGAATCGGCGGCATGCCAGCCGTCTATGAATTACGCGAAAAACTGGGATCAGAGCATCAGGTGACTCTGGTCAACGAGCGTGAATATTTTCAATTTGTACCTTCCAATCCCTGGTTGGCAGTAGGCTGGCGGGACCGCGCCAGCATCACCTTTGATATTCGTCCTCATGTAGAACGCAAGGGTATCAATTTCATTGCCAAGCGCTGTGACAAGATCGATACAGAAAACAACCGCATGGAACTTGAAGGTGGAGACACCCTGGATTTTGATTATCTGGTAATCGCCACAGGTCCGCGTCTGGCTTTCGAAGAAGTCGAAGGTTCAGGTCCGGAAGGCGGTCACACCCAGTCCATCTGCAGCGTTGATCATGTGGAAAAGGCCTATGATGCCTATAAGGATCTGCTGGAAAATCCCGGTCATGTGGTTATCGGCGCCATGCCTTTCGCTTCCTGCTTTGGCCCGGCATACGAGTTCTCATTTATCGTGGATACCGACCTGCGCAAGCGCAAGATCCGTGACCGCGTACCCATGACCTACATCACTTCCGAGCCTTACATCGGCCACCTCGGTCTGGGCGGCGTGGGCGATTCCAAAGGCATGCTCGAGTCCGAGATGCGCAACCACCATATCAACTGGATCACCAACGCCAAGGTGACCAAGGTGGAAGAAGGTAAGATGTTCGTCGAGGAATACGACGATGCCGGCAACAAGATCAAGGATCACGAAGTGGAGTTCAAGTTCTCCATGATGCTGCCCGCCTTCAAGGGCGTGGATGCGGTCATGAATGTCGAGAACCTGTGCAACCCCCGCGGTTTTGTGTTCGTGGACGCCTACCAGCGTAATCCCACCTATCCGAACATCTACGCGGCAGGCGTCTGTATCGCCATTCCTCCCGTGGAAGCAACCCCTGTGCCCACCGGCGCGCCCAAGACCGGTTATATGATCGAGTCCATGGTGACCGCCATCGTGCACAACATCTCCAATGAGCTGGAAGGTAAGGAGCTGGATACCAAAGCCACCTGGAATGCCATCTGCCTGGCGGATATGGGTGATACCGGCGCGGCCTTCGTCGCCTTGCCGCAGATCCCGCCGCGTAACGTGGCCTGGTTCAAGAAGGGCAAGTGGGTGCACATGGCCAAGATCGCCTTCGAGAAATACTTTATCCGCAAGATGAAGAAAGGCTCCTCCGAGCCCATCTACGAGAAATATATTCTCAAGATGCTGGGGATCGGCAAGCTGCGCTGACAGCGGCCCGCAGATCCACCCTGAAAGCCCGGCGATTACCGGGCTTTTTGCGTTATGATGACCCGCTAATTCTCTTGAGTTACGAACCCACCCCAGATCATGGAAAAACCCGTATTTGTAGGTCGGACTTCAGTCCGACATTGCTCCGTAGTAGCCGCCGTTGTGGGGCTGAAGCCCGACCTACCGTCATGGTATAAAGCGGTATCATGAAGAATATAATAAAATCACTAGCTTAAGCGTGTTTCCACGCTGAGCCCGGAGAGGAAAACAATGCGCAGAAAAACTCATGCCGTCATGGTAGGGGATATCACGGTGGGTGGAAGTGCACCCGTGGTGGTGCAATCCATGACCAATACGGATACGGCCGATGTGGCTGCCACGGTAGCTCAGGTCATCGACCTGGCCAAGGCCGGTTCCGAGCTGGTGAGAATCACCGTCAACAACGAAGCCTCAGCCGCTGCCGTCGGCCCCATCCGGAAAGAACTGGATGCGCTGGGCGTAAAGGTGCCCCTAGTGGGGGATTTTCACTTCAACGGCCATCGCCTGCTGGAGAAATATCCTGACTGCGCCCGGGCGCTGGCCAAGTACCGTATCAATCCCGGCAACGTGGGCAGTGGCGAAAAGCGGGATGAGCAGTTCAACGCCATGATCGGGAAAGCCGTGGAGCACGGCAAGGCCGTGCGTATCGGCGTCAACTGGGGTTCCATGGACAAGCAGTTGGTAGCGCGCATGATGGATGAGAACCACCGCTCTCCCAATGCCCTGGATGCGGACCAGATGACCCGGGAGATCATGGTCACATCGGCCCTGGAAAGCGCGGCCCAGGCCGAGGCCGCGGGGCTGGGATCAGACCGTATCGTCCTGTCCTGCAAGATGAGCGGTGTGCAGGATCTCGTTGCCGTGTACCAGATGCTTTCCGAGCGCTGTGACTATGCCCTGCACCTGGGGCTCACGGAAGCAGGTATGGGTTCCAAGGGTATCGTGGCCTCTACTGCAGCCTTGTCCGTGCTTCTGCAGCAGGGCATCGGCGATACCATCCGCATCTCCCTCACACCGGAACCCGGTGGCAGCCGCACCACCGAGGTCAAAGTCGCCCAGCAGATTCTCCAGGCCCTGGAGCTGCGCTCTTTCACGCCCCAGGTCATTGCCTGTCCGGGTTGCGGGCGCACCACCAGCACCTATTTCCAGCAGCTGGCCCAGGACATCCAGGATTATCTCGATGCCAGCATGCCCCGCTGGCGCACCGAATATCCCGGCGTGGAAGCCATGAACGTGGCGGTCATGGGTTGCGTGGTCAATGGCCCGGGAGAGAGCAAGCACGCCAACATCGGCATCAGCCTGCCCGGCACGGGTGAGCAGCCGGCGGCGCCAGTTTACGTGGACGGAGTAAAGACCGTAACCCTGAAAGGAGAAGGCATCGCCGATGAGTTTCAGCGCATTGTTGAAACCTACGTGCGGGAGAATTGCGGGGATGCGCGGCTGCAGGAGATGAGTGTAGGTCAGGCTTCAGCCCGACAACGGCAGCCGTGACGGAGGAATGGAGGAATGTCGGACTGAAGTCCGACCTTGTATGCTCTGCTACAAGGTGGGTTGACAACTCACCCATTAAACGAATTTATGAAAAGATGCCCAATAGGTGGGCATAACCCGGGAGGCCGTTCCGACCTGAAGCTAAGAGCTTGTACGTAGATGGGCCCCCGTCCTCTTCGCCAATACCGTGGAGTATCTGAGGCCTTGAACAGCTGTTCTTGAGCCTGTATTCGCAAGGTCGGTAGGCGAGGGTTCAGGATCGGGAGCCGGGTTCAATGGTAACAGAACACGATGTGAGGTAAAAAATGATTTCAGCCGGTATTGATGTCAGTGCAAAGCAACTGGAAACCGTCATCAATCGCAATGGCACTTCGATCAGTACCCCCATCACATTCGAGAACGATGCCAAGGGACATCAAGCCATACTCAAAGTCTTGCAGAAAAGAAAGGTTCAGCGCGTATGCGTGGAAGCAACGGGTGTTTATCATCTGGATCTGTGCGTGCTATTGGATGGAACCGGAATTGAGTTGATGGTACTCAACCCGAAAGCCGCCAAGCAATATGCTGATGTCATGATGAAAAGAAGCAAAACAGATGGCATTGATGCCACTCTGTTGGCTGGATATGCCCAGCACATGCCTTTTTCTCCGTGGAAAAAGCCTCAAGCGTGTCTTCGGCCTCGTGATAGATTTTGGGACATCCCAGTCCCCAAAATCGACTCGGCCTTTGACAACCTATTGGTGCCCCAGCCGTCCTGGTCACCAAGCACTACGCAACAACT
>NZ_JBHNMF010000319.1:0-3854 GCF_048562965.1 Thiolapillus sp.
GCGGGCTTTTGCCCTGTGTGAAAACAGCATCATCACCCTGGAAGATCTCGGCACTCTGCAGGAACCCAAAGGCAAGTGTAGCGACAGCATAGTCCGATTGGATGGTGAAAACCTGGAAGACTACCTGGCGAGAATCGAGCGGGACATCCTGCTGCAGGCGCTGGAAGAATCACGCTGGAACAAGACCTCCGCCGCTGGCAGGCTGGGCATCAGCTTTCGCTCACTGCGATACCGCCTGAGCAAACTGGGCATCGACAACAAGGACGAGGACGCCTGATATTAACCCGGCTCAGTACCGGGCCGCGGTGAACCTGTCTCTGCCAACGCAATTAGAAATCGACGTTGATACCGACATTCACAGCCTGGTCGCGGCTGTCGCCTTCCCCTTCCCACAAGGCATAGTTGATTCCCAGGCTCACGGACTCTGATACGCTGGCGCTGTAACCCAGGTTGAGCGTCCAGAAATAGCTGGAGCCTTCTATATCGTAGAGTTTGAAACTGCTGCCCGGCAGGCTGTTCAGTCCGGCAGCTACACTGCGTCCATCGTCTTTCAGCTCTCCTTCATAGGAAACAGCACCGTGCAGATTACCGGAGCCCAGCCGATAATCCGCAAACAAACCGGCTTCGAGCAGCAGTGAATCACGATCCTGGGAAGCAAAATTCATGGCGGTGGAACGCTGGCCTTTTTCACGATAGCCATCGACATCCACCGACTGGTAGTTGATGCTGACGAAAGGCCCGGCTTGGAAATCACCATGGCTGATGAGCGAAGCCCCGGCCAGCGCCTTGAGCGCATAGACATCTGAATTGGTGCTGCCCCGTTCCACCCGGACGGCATTGCCCAGAGCAACAACCCGTTCGACGTCGTCAAGGCTCGAATTCAGCCCCACGCTGAATATGGCGCTGGCAAAATAGCTGTCGTGGCGATAATCCACAAAGGCGGAAAGCAGTGCACTGTTGGCATCAAAGCTGCCCAGATTGCGCGCGAAATCCGCCTGGCTGTAGGCCGCTTCCAGCGCACCGCCGAAAACCCAGTTCCGGTCCATTCTCCATGCGGTGCCGATCAGGAAACCTGCATCATCCGTACTGGCCTTCCAGGCCTGTCCGGTCTCCAGATCCTGACCGCCCATGCCACCATTGGCAAAGAAGGACCAGCCGGTACCAAACCCCATGTCCATCTGGGTCTACAACGACTGCTGGTTTGCACGCACCTGCCCCAGAACCACCTCGGGAAGGTTGGCAATCAGGGCCGGTGCCGTCACCACAGAAATGGCGTAGTCGGCAAGAATACGATGGGTGATAGCCGTGGGATGAACCGGGTCGGCATACAGGAACAGGCCCGGCGCCCGGGGATCGACCAGGGTGTCACCGGTGCATTGCAGGCTCAGTGGCGTAGTGCAGGCTGTACCTGTCACGTTGACAAGACCGAAAGAGCCCGGATCCGACATTGCTTCACCAAAAAGCGTGTAAATATCCAGTGCAATGATATTGGCCTTGCTGGCATTGCCAGCGGCCAGGAGAACGCCATTGAAAGCTTGAGACAGCCCGGTGCCCAATGCGACGTTCTGCTGAAAATAGGGCGTCAGGCTGCCGGCAGGGACGCCCAGGGCAACTTCAGCCGCCGCCAGGGCCCTGGCCTGCACCGTGGCCGTATCCGCTCCGCCCATGGCAAGCACGGTGGCTGCGGCCACCAGGGCATCACCCACGGCTGGATTGCCCGCACCGGCGCGCTGAACAGCATCCAGCAGCATTGCCGGCGTAGCGCCAATATCAGGCAGGTTGGGAATGAGGATATAGCGTGCACCTGCACCGGCGAGTCGTTCAGCTTCCCCAACCAGCTGTTGCGCACTCACTGCCATGTTGAGGACCGCATCAGTGGGCGGCAAGCCCGCCCCCACCAGGCCCATATTATAGAAAGTATCATTCGCGCCACCCCAAAGGCTAAACAGCGCGTTACGGCTCACGCGGTCCCGGCCGTTCAGATAGTAACTGACCTGGTCATGAATGGGAGTGGCATTCTGGGGAGAGGGTGTCTGCCCGATACCCTGTGGATTTGTGATCTAGGCACCACCCTGGGAATAGTTGGTACCCCCGGCATCGGTGTTCCCCGGGTTGTCCGGATTGTTTGCCAGCGCTTCAGTGGAAAAGAAATCCGCCAGATGTTCCGCCCAGACCTTTGCAGGGCTGGTAGTGAATTTTCCATCTCCACGCGCATCCGGATTCCCCTTGAAAGCGCCGCTGTCGGTCAGGCTGTCACCGAAAAATACGGTATCAGTGAATTCCAGGGCCTGAGCGACCCCCAGATTCATTGCCAGAGCAACAGATGCTCCGAGTACAGGAATTTTACCGATCTTCATGTTTGCTCCCTTTTTGGTTTATGCTTGGCAGTCTGACCTTGTCTTTGAAGACGTATGGCACTGCCAGTTCAGCGACAAACTCTAAGGCATTCAGCCAGGGCAAGCAACATACGGGGAAATCAGCGATGACCGCAAGCAGGCTAAAGTATCAGACTTCCGGAACCGATTGCTGGCGTATCGATACCGGGCTGAACCGACCGGGCCACACCGCCTGCTACCTGCTGCATGATGCCGGGGAACTGGCGCTCATCGACACCGGCACCAGCAACAATATTCCCGCGCTGCTGGGAACGCTTCAGGAACTGGGCTTCACCCCCACACAGGTCCGCTGGATATTGCCTACACATGTGCATCTCGATCACGCCGGAGGAGCAGGTGCCCTGCTCACCCACTGTGACAATGCCACCCTGGCAACCCATCATCGCGGTTTGCCCCACCTGATCGATCCCCAACGTCTGCAGAAAGGGGCGCAGGCGGTCTACGGCGAAGACTTTTTCGCCCGGTCCTTCGGCGAACTGGTACCTGCACCCCAGGAACGCTGCATGGCACTCAACGACGGGGACCGTCTGACGCTGGGTCGCCACCGGTTGCTGTTCATCGATACTCCCGGTCACGCCAACCATCATGGCTGTTTCTTTTATGAACCCAAATCCAACCTGTACACCGGCGACACATTCGGCCTGCGCTACAGGGAACTGGACCACGAAGGTACTCCCTGGCTCATGGCCACCACCACGCCCGTGGCTTTCGATCCGGATCTGTGGATGCAGTCCCTGGACAGGATGATAGCTCTGGAGCCGCGGCGCGCCTGCCTCACGCACTTCGGCCCGCTCGATGATCCCATGAAATGGCAGGAGCAATTGCGCCAGTCCATCCGGGATCACGCAGAGATCGCACTGCAGGAAGAAAGCCGGGGCAATACAACAGGCCGGGAAGAACGCCTCACCGCGGCGATTATGGAAAAGGCCCTGGCACGCCTGAAAACACACAACCCCGGGGTGGACGAAAAGTTTGCCCGGGGTCTGCTGGAAGACGACATCCGGCTCAACAGCCAGGGGCTGGCTGTCTGGTTGTCAAGAAGAGCAAAAACACGGGGAGAGCCAATCACTTAGCAGGATGCTGAAAAACCCTTTTTCGACTAAGCTGTTGAATACTGCCTATAAACACTCTAAAGGAGTCTGATTATGATCAAACAATACTGCCAATCCAAACCTTTGTTTACCTCTGCCATCTTGCTGGCCGGCCTGTCCTTCAGCATCGCGGATGCGGCAGGAATCGGTGTCGAAGGACAAGTTCAGGCCAATGCCTCTGTTCCCGCTGATGAAAATCTGTCACCGGAAGAGAACGCGGTGGTTTCCGGCGTAAATACCACCCCATCTCCTAGTCGAGTAGATCGGCCATTGCTGGCTTTCACCCTCACAGAACCGGACGTGCGGATTTCCCGCATCCGGCTCTTCCGAGCAGGTCACCCGGATTGAGCGGGAGCCAATTGTCTGG
>NZ_JBHNMF010000320.1:0-3846 GCF_048562965.1 Thiolapillus sp.
TTCGAATCTCATCTGCTGGAATTCCTCTATTGAACCTGAATATCGCAGAGTACCTGGCTCTTGGCCTGATGGGTGCTGCCCTGCTGCTGAGCCTGTACCGCCTGCTGCGGGGGCCTTCTGCGGTGGATCGTGTGGTGGCGGCGGATACGCTTTCCGTGATCATCACAGGTGGTATCGCCATGCTGGCATGGCTGCTGCACAGCGTGCTCTACCTCGACGTGGCACTGGTCTATGGCGTGCTGGCCTTTATTGGCACCGTTGCTGTGGCGCGAACTATCGAAGGTGGCCGCCCGTGAGGTATGTTGGTGATTTCTTCATGCTGCTGGGCGCAGCCTTCATGCTGCTCGGTGCACTCGGGCTGGTCAGGATGCCGGACGTGTACAACCGGATTCAGGCCGCGGCCAAGTCCGCGACCCTGGGCGCTATCGCTCTTCTGCTGGGGCTGGCTTTTCTGCAGCCGGGCTGGTGGGCCAAGCTGTTGCTGATTGGCCTGTTTATCCTGTTTACCAACCCGGTGGGCTCATCGACCATAGTCCGTGCGATTCACCTGGCCGGTGTCCGTCCCTGGCAGGTAACGGCGAAGGAAAAACTGGAGGACAGGTCATGATGACAATGGTCGTGGTGGTGCTGGTGGTACTCATGCTGGCGGCAGCCTTGCTGGTACTGGTAACGCCCAACATGATCGCTGCAATGGCAGCGTCTTCTGCCGTATCTCTGGTCGTGTCGGTGCTGTTCGTCATGCTGCGTGCACCGGATGTTGCCATGACGGAAGCAGCCGTGGGTGCGGGACTGTCTGCCATGGTGCTGGCGCTGGGACTGCGCCGTCTGGGTTTGTGGAAACTGGACAACCGGGAGAAAGACGATGCGTAATCTGATTTCCCTGCTCTTTGTCGGCGGCCTGGTCTTTCTGTTGCTGGTGCTGACGCTGCAGGCTCCCTTTGCCGAGGGGCCGATGCTGGTGGGCAAGGGCATTCTGCAACAGGGGACGGAAGAAACCGGCACAGCCAATCTGGTCACTTCCGTGGTGCTGGGTTACCGGGGTTATGACACTCTGGGCGAACTTTCCATTCTGTTTACGGCGGCGTTGGCACTGGGTGTGGTGCTGGGAAGGCGCCGTCCGGAAGCGCCGCGGGATCCCGATGCGTGCCAGCGGCGATCTGCTTTTCCCCCTGCTGCTGGTAGTGGGGCTGTACATCATCCTCCACGGTCATCTCACTCCCGGTGGCGGTTTTCAGGGCGGCGTGATTCTTGCGGCAGCGTTTTTTCTGCCGGTGCTGGCACGACCCTCGCAGCGCATCAGCCATGCCGGCCTGATGGCACTGGAGGCGTTCGCGGGCGCTGCTTTCATCATCATCGGACTGTTGGCCATGAGGCATGGTGGACAGTTTCTGCAGCCCCTCCTGGACAAAGGCCAGCTGGGCGCCCTGTTATCAGGAGGTACGCTGCCCCTGTTGTATATCGCCGTTGGCGTGAAGGTGGGCGCAGAACTGGCGGGGTTGCTGGTGCGTCTGGGTGATGCGGAGGCGGACAGTTGAATCAGCTTCCAGTGGAGTATCTTTTTTTCGTGGGTGCCATTGGCCTGGTGGGTATTGGTGTGGCAGGGATGCTGCTCTGCCGCAACCTGTTCCGGGTGCTGCTGGCGCTGGTGATCGCCGAGGCCGGCGCGAACCTGCTGCTGGTGCTCACCGGTTACCGCTGGGACGCCGTGGCGCCCATCGTCCTGCCGGGAATGCCTGCAGGCACGACCATGGTCGATCCCGTACCCCAGGCGCTGGTGCTGACTGCTATCGTCATTGGTGTCGGCATACAGGCGTTTGCGGTGGCCGTACTGATCAAAATCCAACATGGTTATGGCAGTCTGGATCGACGCAGCCTGGCGGCCATGCTGGACCGGGACATGAATGAGCTGGCGGGAGTCGGACCGGGGCGCAGCCCCGAAGCACCCGCTGGCAAAAGGCCGTTTCCCCCACCGGAACAGCAGGAGAGCAGATCATGAATGCTGTCGCTCTGCTGGTTGTTCTGCCGCTGCTGGCGGCTTTTCTGACACCAAGCCTGGGACGGGTATCGGGGCTTGCTGCAAAACTGTTGGGACCCGCTGTGCTGCTGTTCTGTCTGGGGCTGGTGTGGCACTACAGTAGCGGTGACGGCCTGCCGTTTTCCATCGCCCTGGGTGGTTTTCTGCCTCCCCTGGGCATCAACCTGTATGTGGACAGCCTGGCACTGCTGTTTGCTGGTATCGTGTTTCTGCTGGTATTGCTCGCTTGGCCCTGGGGTGATGGCAGCAGAGAACAGTATGCCCTGCTCATGCTGCTGGCGGGCTCATCAGCCGCGCTTGCCCTGTCCGGTGACCTCTTCAATATCTTCGTTTTCTATGAACTGGGCGCGGTCGCTTCCTTTGGTCTGGTCGTTTCTGCCGGTACACGCGCCGCGCATCTGGCCACTTTCCTCTATCTGCTGATCAGCGGGCTGGGTTCGGTGCTTTTCCTGCTGGGCGTCGCCATCGTCTATATCAATACAGGTACGCTCAACCTGGCGCACCTGGCTACCCTGGCACCCCAGTAGCTGAACAATATTCAAGGCCTGGTGGCCTTCGTCCTTATTCTGCTGGGTGTGGGCGTCAAGGCCGAGCTCTTCCTGGTGAACAGCTGGGTGCCGGAAGTGTACGCCACCGCGCCGGGCTGGGTTTCCGGTCTGCTGGCGGGCATGGTTTCCAAGCTGGCAATACTGGTTCTGTTGCGCCTGCTGATCCTGGTGTTCGATTTTCCCGATGCGCACAACCTGTTGCTGCTGTTGGGTGTCGCCGGTTTTGTCAGCGGGGAACTGGCTGCCTGGTGGGCCAGGGATTTCCGGCGGATGCTGGCGTTTTCGTCCATTGGCCAGCTGGGGCTGGTATTCATCGGTTTCAGCATCAGCGGCCAGGCCGGCGTGATGGCGGGGCTGGCGGTCGCCCTGCACCATGTACTCGTCAAGCCGGCGCTGTTTTACCTGGCTGAATCCTGGGGAGGTGCATTGGCCCGCCTGCGGGGTGCGGGCGGAAGGTCCCCTCTGGCTGCAGCGGTATTTATCCTGTTTGCCCTGTCCCTGATCGGTGTGCCACCGTTGCCGGGATTCTGGGCCAAGATGCTGGTGATCATGGGGCTCGCAGGAGAGGGCGGCAATCTGCAGATCACGGCTATCGCCGCCGTACTGGTGGTCACGGTGGTGGAAGCTGCCTACCTGCTGCGACTCGTGGGCAGTTTCTATGCCGGTGATGGCCCGGAGGCTGTGCCCTCGAAACAGGGGCCCTGGGATATCTCCCGCGCCCTGCTGTTCGCTGTTGGGCTGCTGTTGGCTATGGTATTCGTATTGCCTTTGGGCGACTGGCTGTCATCCGTGAGTGGTGAGGCGATGAATGTGCCGCACTATGTGGCAGTGGTGCTTCAGCGGGGAGAGCTCCAATGACTGACTATGATCTGCTGCTGACCGCTTCTCTGGGAGCAGTGCTGTTCATGCTGATGGCGGGCAACCGTGCTTTCGCCGGCTGGGTGGGTGTGGCTTTCTATGCGCTCATGGGCGGGTTCCTGGCCGAGATGTCGCCCCTGGTGTATGCCCATGCTGCGCCTGTCGTTTCCTCCATGGGTTTCAGTATGGGAGGGCAGGCTGTCGCCTGGCAGCTAGATGCCGTGGGCTGGTATTTTGCGGTCATTGCCGTCGGTGCGGCTCTTGCGGTCACCTGGTTCAGTGCCGGGGTCTGGGGCCGTGATTACCAGGCCAAAGGCGGCAATCTCCGGCTGCTGAATGTATCCCTGGCGATGAATGTGTCGACCATGATGCTGTTCCTGGGCAGTGCCGACATGCTGTCACTGT
>NZ_JBHNMF010000321.1:0-3843 GCF_048562965.1 Thiolapillus sp.
CGCCCCAAGGCAGGGGGAGCAGGCACGACCACGCAGCAGTCTGAAGCCCAATTGTGGGAGCTGGATGCGCAAGGGGGGAAAAGACGCTGCTGGTACCGAAGAAGGCGACGGAAGCCACCGCAGAAATCGAGCGTCTCACCGGCCTCAGCGCCGGGCAGTTCCGGCAGGTCATGGTACTGCTCCAGGGGAGGTTCCGTGAGCTGCTGCTGGCCGACTCCAGCCAGCGCGAAGATATCTTCCGGCAACTGTTTCAGACCCGCATCTATACCCGGCTGGAACAGCGGCTCAAGGATCGGGCCAACGATGTATCAGCACAGCTGCACCGGCTGGATGAACAGGCAAGAGGCTTGCTCAGTGGTGTGGAGGCCGATGACAGGGAAAGCCTGGTGACGCGGATCGAGAGGCTGAAGCGGGAAGTGGAGAGGCTGCAGGAAATGCAGGTCAAGGCGGAGGAAGGCCTCACCCGGTCACGGCAGCAGGTGTTCGAAGCACGCAACCTGCAGCAGCAGTTCAAAGCGCTGGAGACAGCAAGAAAGAAGCTCCGGGATCTTCAGGATCAACAGCAGCAGCTGGAAACCGACAGGCAGCGCTGGCGACTGGCGGAACAGGCGCTGGTGTTGCAGCCGGTATATGAACGCTTGCGAAGAGCGCGGCAATCGGAGCAGGCTGCGCAAAAGGCAGTAGAGGAAGCGCTACAGGAAGTCAGTGAATTGCAGGAGCGCCTGGAAAAAACGGCGCAACTGCACGGGCAGATGAAATCCCGTGAGCCTGAGCTTGAGCAGCTGAAACAGCAACAGCAGCAGCTGAAAGGCTATGTCGGCCGGGCCGCTCAGCTGCGCTTGGCACTCGAAGCCAGAGATGCCGCGCAGCAGGCACACGAAAAATGCAGGGAAAGCGAAGAAAGACAGCAGGAGACAGTAAAGGAGCGGCGCAGGGAACTGGACAGCCTGGAGAAACAGTATGAAAGCAATGCTACTCTTTTACAGCAGCTGCCGGACAGGCAGCGCGAACTCGATGCGTTGAAACAACAGCAGGAAAAGCAGTCGGAACTCGATGGTCTGCAAAACCGGCTGGTGCAGGAGCAAGAATCTCTGGTGATTGCGGTGGAGAGTAAACAGCGTGCCACGAAGGCTCTGCGAGCGGCGGAGCAGAAACAGCTGCTGCTGGAGCAGGCCTGGGAAGAAGGGCAGGCTGCCATTCTGGCGCGCCAGCTCGAAGCGGACAGCCCCTGTCCTGTTTGCGGCAGTACGGCGCATCCCCATCCTGCACGGGCCGGCGATGTGTTGCCTGACGAAACGCAGCGGCAGCAGGCCAGGGAGCGGGTAGAAGCCGCCAGAAAGCTGCAGCAGGAAGCACAGTCCGCTGTTGTTGCCATCCAGGCGAAGCTGGAAGCACTGACACAGCAACAGGCGCAGATGAAGAAGGACGCTCAGGCGCTGGCAGACCGGGAGCCGGCTGTTCTGGCATCGGAGATAGCGGCTTTAACAGGGAAGGTGGAGGAACTGCAGGGGCTTCGTAAAAACTTCGGGAAACTGAAGCAAAACCGCAGCGGGCTGCGCCAGTCCCTGAAGGCTGCCGAGCTGCAGCAGCTTCAGCAGGAGAACAGCGCTGCAGCACAGCAGCTGGCGGCCTGCAAGCAGGATGTGCGCAACAAGCAGGCCGAGTTACCCGCGCAGTTTGCCGATCCCGGCGTGCTGGACAAGGCGCTTCTTGATGTCGATGCAAAGCAGCGCACCCTGCAACGGCAAATGCAGGATGCCAGGGAAGCCTTTGAGCAGGCCCGGCTGGCGCTGGGTTCGGCAACAGCGACCCTGGAGACCAACAGGCAGATGCTGCAGGCGAAAAAGACGGAACAGGAGCAGCAGCTTGCATATTGGCAGGCGGCGCTGGCCGACAGTGTGTTTGCTTCCGAGCAGGCGTTTCAGCAGGCGGGCATGGAAGAGGCTGCCAGGCAGCAGCTGGCTGAGGCCATTCGCCTTCGGGACGACGAGCTGCTGGCCGCCCGGACACTGGTCAGGGAGCAGACTGCCGCCTTGCAGGACAAGACCCCGCCGGACATGTCCGCGCTGGAAGAAGAGTACCGGAAACTGGATGCCGAGGCGCGCAGGGTAACGGAAAGCCTCCATGGGAGCGGCCAGCAGCTGATGCAGCTGGAGAAGGTGGACAAACGCCTGCAAGGCATATTGGTTGAGCAGGACAGGCTGCACAGGGAATATGCGCTGGTCGGGAAGCTGGCCGATGTGGCCAACGGCAGGAATGCAGAGAATCTCAGCCTCCATCGTTTCGTGCTGGGTGTGTTGCTCGACGATGTGCTGATCAGCGCCCGGCAGGGGCTTTTGCACATGAGCAAAGGACGCTACCAGTTGCTGCGGAGGGAAGATGTGGGCGACCGGCGCAGCAGCTCGGGACTGGATCTGGTGGTGGAAGATGCTTTCTCCGGCAAGACCCGTCTCGTCGCTACCCTTTCCGGCGGTGAGAGCTTCATGGCAGCCCTGGCGCTGGCGCTGGGACTGTCGGAAGTGGTACAGGCCTATGCGGGAGGCATCTGTCTGGATGCACTGTTCATCGATGAGGGGTTTGGCAGCCTGGATCCCGAGTCACTGGACCTGGCCATCAACACACTGCTGGATCTGCAGTCCGGTGGCAGGATGGTGGGCATCATCTCTCATGTACCTGAGCTGAAAGAGCGTATCGATGTGCGTCTGGATATCGATACAGGCCGTACGGGAAGCCGGGTGACGCCGGTGGTATCCTGAGGGCATTCGAATGTGTGAACAAGCTGAAAGCGTGTGTTTTTCCCTGCCGGCATGGCTGACGGACTTGGCAGCAGGCCATGACATGCTTCTGGCGGTGGAAGATCGTATGTCACTGGTGATCGAAGCTTCCAGGCAGAACGTTCGCAGAAAGACCGGTGGCCCTTTTGCTGCAGGCGTTTTTGAATCAGAAAACGGCAGGCTGGTTGCGCTGGGCGTCAATCTGGTCACCGTCGAAAACCTGTCCATGCTGCACGGTGAAATGGTCGCCCTGGCGCTGGCGCAGCGCAAGCTGAGAACCTGGGATCTGGGGCAACAGGGCTTGCCTGCGCTCGAGATCGTTACCAGCACGGAACCCTGCGCCATGTGTCTGGGGGGCATTTGCTGGTCTGGCGTGACCCGGGTGGTCAGCGGCGCTACTGAAGCGGATGCCCGCGGGCTGGGATTCGATGAAGGCCCCAAGCCGGAAGACTGGCTTCTGGAACTCCGGCAGCGTGGCATCGAGGTGAACTCTGAGGTGCTGCGCAGTGAAGCTGTGGCGGTGCTCGACGCATACCGGCAGGAGGGCGGGGTGGTCTACAACCCAGAAAGATCCCGGGTCTGACAGAATGTTGAAAAGTCCATCCGTGACTCTTTCAACATCACACAGGAGCCCGCTCGGTGGCAGGCTCCTGTGTGTCTGACTGCTGCTGCAGCTCAGGCGGCGTACTTGTTGTCTTCCCGTACCTCGCGCAGCAGGGGGTACAGGTGTTCCACCTCATCCTGAATGCGGTCCAGCACCATGTCGAACATGTCTTCGGTGATGCGGGCAAATTCGTCGTAATCGGTTACCAGCAGCTGCTGCTTTTTCATGTTGCACCATTTTTTTACGAAGTCGGCGAATATGCGTTTGATTTCTTTCGAGCCGCCCATGAAGCGGTTGGCCACGGTTGTAACATGGTTGTCACCGCTGGTGAGCAATTGCGTATAAAGTTTTTTATCTGTGATTTCCAGGTGATTCCTTACCTGATCCACGAAGCGGCAGAACAGTTCGGCGGTAATGCTTGAATCGCAGAGCAGGCGATCCGTGAGCAGGAGCCTCAGGACATTG
>NZ_JBHNMF010000322.1:0-3841 GCF_048562965.1 Thiolapillus sp.
CCTTTTTTTGCCTGCTGCTCATAAGTAATTGATTTTACTGTGATGACGACAAGCGCTGAAAAAAGGGTCAAAACCAGGGGATTGTAGCCATCGGGCTGAGACCGTAGTGATTGAAGCTGCCTTCCACGGGTTTTTCAACAATGGCTCCGTGTGCGATAAACAGGCGGAATCTTTGACCGGTGCTTTGGCTGCCGATATTCACATAGGGCAGCGTAAGCATTTCAGCAGTACTATCAGGAATGGTTTGCCGCGCGGTCTGGGCGTCAGTATGGTGCCGTTGCATATAGCGGCGGCGCAGCCTTTCAGGGCTGCTTTTGGCCTGGACGCGGTAAACACAGCGGTAGCCTTTTGACGTTGGGATGGTCTCGGGGCCGACGACAAGAATATTATCACGCATGCCACAGAACCAGTTTCTGGCCATCAGGTTATCCAGATCCTGCTGATCGCCATGCAGGCGCAGGCATTTGCCCAGTGTGGGTATTCCATCGTCATGCCTGGGAAAACTGACGCCAATTCGGTTGTTTCCCCATCCCACCAGCCCTCGGTGGAGCTTGGCGAACAGGGCATTCATCAGCAGGTTGGCCGGAAATTCAGGGTCTGGCAGCAGGCGGATATCGATATAGCGTTCCATGATTTCAATCCTTGTCGCCGAATACGCCGCCGCGAATCAGGTTGGCCATGACGAAGTGCTGCTGTTCTTCATCCGGCGCCCGCCCTTTGAGCACCCATTGATCGAGCAGGTTGTAGAAATCCTTTTTCTGCTTGGGCTGGCGATAGGCCCGCCCTTGTGAGGTGACGGAGCCGTAGGGTTCAACAGCGATAGGGCCAAGAGGTTCGCCTGCTTCGTTGGGGTACCAGGTGTCGATGGTGCGCAGGGCGTTGCCGATCTTCTGACTGTGCATGGCGGCAACGCCATCAACCTGATACAGGGTCTTACTTTTCTGGCCTTTCTGATCGCCCTTGTCGAGGATCAGTTCCTGTGAAGGATAGACCTCCTGCCCGTTACCCATGCGAGCGTGAGCAACGACCTCCAGCAGTACGTGGCCGCTGCCTTCCAGACCTGCCTGGATAGTGGCGGCCAGATTGTTAAGCCGGGTGTCCGTGGTTTCGAAACTGCGCAGTGAATAGTCTGCCATATCGAAATGCCAGGAAGTCGTTCGTTCACCCTGCTCCAATTTGTGGACATCGACCGCGACTTGCTCTGCTGCCATGCGGTTGCGCCAGAGGAAGCGGCCATTGGCCAGGTTGGTGGCATAACGCCGGGCCAGCTCGCCAAAGCCCACGTCCGATTTGTATTGCCCGATGACTTGGGTCAGTGCTTCCTGGTAGTCGGTCCTGTTGCAGGCAGAGGGGATCCCGGCACCGCCAAGAATGCGAAGCGTGAAGCTGATGCGCAGGGTGTCTGCATCGGCGGGCAAGGTGGCAACATCCACGGTCTGCAGGTTTGGATGCTGAATTTTCGCATCCAGTTTGGCGGGGTCCTGTTCCTGGGTTTTGAGGCGGTTTGAGATGGTGCCGCGTACGGATTTCTCCCGAATTTCAACGGCGGGCCAGTCCGGGAGTTTCCGGTTCTCCCAGTTGCCGGTATGAAACAGCGCGTCGGACGGATCGAGCTTGCGTTCGAAGGCGAGGACGGAGGCGGTTTTGAGTTTGTTTTCGGTCATGGGGTTACTCCCTGTTCAAGGTGGTTGTGTAATCGTTGGCGCACAGATACAGGCCGTTGTGCTCATCGGTCTGATATCGCCACATGAGATGGTGGGGATGATGGATACGGTGCGGGCTGATCCACTGACCCAACGAATAGAGACTTTCGACGAAACGGAAGGGTGTTGTGCTGTCACGGGTGTTGGCGACTTCGCCGGGCGGGTACAACGCCGATAGCCCGCTGTATCCGATTGGCAGCGGAACGATCCAGCCCGGCGACCGGCGGTATTGCCAGTGGATTTTGCCCTGTTCATTGGCTTCCGGTTCAACATGGAGGGCGGACAGGTCCATTAATGCATCCAGGGTGTTGGTATCAGGGCTGTGTTCCCGAAGCTTATTCAGCCGTTCGGTCAGCAGGTCCGGGCGATGGACAAGTGCAAAACCTGGCAACAGCTGCCGGCGCAGCTTTCGGAAGGATGCGAGGTTTTGCGCCTCTTCATCCCACCAGACTTGCCACAGCGGCTTGCTACCGGCGCCCCGGGACGGGAGGATACTGCCTCCGGCCAGGCGCATGCCCAGTACCGTTTCGGAAAGCATCTCCAGGAATTCGTCGGCTTCATCATCAAAGTCACCTTCGGTTTCCAGCAGCAGACTGATTTCCATGTGGGCGCGGCCTTCTTCGATGAGGGCGGCATCTTTGTCCTGCCACTTCCTGTAGCCAGCGCGCACCGGGTGACGCATCAGGTTAAATACCTGATGACGCCTGCGATTGGGTTGGGTGGTCAGGGGCTCGAAGTGGTGACAGACAATGGCCACGCCGGTAAATTGCAGATCCCAGAGATCGCGAAGCTTTCGCTCAAGGGCATGGGCAAAGCCAAGAAAGGCGGTGGGTGAGGGAAAGCCCCAGCTCAACGGCCCGGCGGTGACGTTGGCGTTCTGTACCCGAAGATGGGGGATCAGCAGCAGTCCGTCCATATCAGTCATGGCTCAACGCCTCACGCAACAGGTGCATTTCATCGGCCAGGCTGCTGCGCCAGTGATCGCGTTCAGCGTCGGCCATGGGTGTCTTGTCGCTGTTCAGTTGTCTGTTCAGCCAACGGGAAAAGCCGTCGGTAATGCGTTCACTCCAGTCGGTGGCAGCGCGTTCAGCCGCAAAATCCCCGTCCTCGGTGGCGCGCCCAGGGTCGAGCCAGAAGCATTCGGCTTGTGTAAGGCGGCAATCGGGGGTGGCGGACCAGCCGGGAGGGAGCTGCTGGATGCGAATGGCCAGCATCAGCAGATCGTCGATGATCGTGCGAGTCAGGTCGGCTCTTGTGTTGCGGATGGCCAGATTATTGTGGCTGGTTTTTCCCAGGAACCGCTTGATGATGCGAACCCGTTCGCGGATGGAGGAAAAGCCCATAAGCCACCGGCCGAAAATGCTTTCCACATGGCAAGGTGGCTTGAGGCCGCGACTTGTCCATTGAGGCGGCAGAGAAGCCAGCAGCCAGACCTCGCCATGCCGTTCGCTGTTGAGCTGACTGATATTCTGCGGCTTGGTGCCGCCGAACTTTATGATGGCAAGCTTGGGATACTCCCGATAGCCGTTCGCGTAAGGCGCATTCTTACGGCGTGCCTCGCGGGCGGACTTGGCAGCTTCGGAGAAGCGGTCATGATGGATGAACCCGTATTGGTGCTGTACCAGTGCGGTGGGAAACAGGGGTGCCAGCAGGTGATAGCCGTCGTCACCGACAGGCCAGTAGGTCTGTTTGGCCAGTTTGTGGGATGCCGGCGCGTCCCCGAGGCTGTCGATGTCGGCAAAGGCCTTCATCCAGATTCTGGCATTGTCGTCCCCGCCAAAGGCGTCCAGCAGCGCATCTGACTCAGACTTGGCCAATTCAAGCAGTGTTGTTCCGTTCACTTCAAGGCGGAGGAATTTGTATACATCGAGTGCGGCCGCGTTGCCGACGACATCGGCTGTTGGCACGTTCAGGCTATGGGTGCCTGCAAGGCGATCTCCCGCTATCGGGTTCCCTCTGCTGAACAGGCTACTGCCTTTGGCGTCGGGGTGGGCGTACTTGATGGCATGGGTGACCCGCCGAATCTGCGTCACCCGCCGGGCGGCGTCGGCGATCCAGTTTTGCGGTTCGTGTTCCCTGATCAGCTTCTGGCGCTTTTCCTCATCGCTCTCCTTGAGTTTATCGAGCTTGGGTTGCAG
>NZ_JBHNMF010000323.1:0-3812 GCF_048562965.1 Thiolapillus sp.
CGCCGCGTTCGGAGGCCTACTTTGTTTTCCCTCTGGCGCAAGGCACGCCGGGAAAACAGTGCGGCCTCGCGGCTACTGGGGTCTACCAGCCTTCGCTTCGCTCTCCATGGCTGGCAGCGTAAGTTTAGTGCACCAACTGTTCTTCCACCTCCAGTACGTGCCGTGTCGTGCCGAGAAGGGTGTCAGGATTCAGGCTCATGGAGTCGATACCGATCCTCACCAGGTATTCCGCCATTTCCGGATAGTCCGAGGGCGCCTGTCCGCACAGTCCCGAGTGACGTCCATTGCGCCGGGCGCCCTCCACGGCCATTCGGATCATGGTTTTTATACCCTCGTCACGTTCATCGAAGTCGAAGGAAACGATTTCCGAATCCCGGTCCACCCCAAGGGCCAGCTGGGTGAGGTCGTTTGAGCCGATGGAGAACCCGTCGAACAGTTTCGAGAACTTGTCGATGAGGATGACATTGTTCGGAATCTCGCACATGACGTAGATCTCCAGACCATCACTGCCACGCTCCAGCCCGTGTTCGGCCATGGCTGAAAGAACTTTCTCACCTTCCTGCAGGGTGCGGCAGAAGGGGATCATGAGTTTGACGTTCTTGAGTCCCATGACTTCACGAACACGTTTCATTGCTGCGCATTCCAAGGCAAAGCCTTCTCTGTAGGCGGGGTGGGTATAACGCGCCGCACCCCGGAAACCGATCATGGGATTGGCTTCCACGGGCTCGAAATAACGCCCGCCCAGCAGTGAAGCATATTCGTTGGTCTTGAAGTCGGACATGCGCACGATCACCGGCTTGGGATAGAAAGCCGCAGCAATCGTTCCTACACCTTCGGAGAGACGTTTGATGAAATACTCGCCACCGTCGTGATAGTTGCGGGTGAGGGTCTCCAGCTGTTTGCATTCCTGCTCGTCTGCGACTTTTTCCGGATGCAGCAGCGCCATGGGATGCGCCTTGATGTATTCGTTGACGATGAACTCCAGCCTGGCCAGGCCGACACCGTCGTTGGGCAGGGCGCGGGTGGTGAATGCCAGATCCGGATTGCCCAGGTTGAGCATGATTTTTGTTTTGGGACGTGCCAGACCCGACAGGTCGGTGCGCTCCACGCTGAAGGGGATATCACCTTTGTACACCCGTCCTTCGTCGCCGCCGGCACAGGAGACGGTAACCATTTCACCGTTACTGATGGCCTGGGTGGCATTGTCGCAGCCCACCACGGCCGGTATGCCCAGTTCCCGGGAAATGATGGCGGCGTGACAGGTACGGCCACCCCGGTTGGTGACGATGGCCGAGGCGATCTTCATCACCGGTTCCCAGTCGGGTGTCGTGGTATCCGCCACCAGCACTTCACCGGCCTGAAATTCGTGCAGGTGGGCGACGTCCGGAATATAACGGGCGATACCTTTACCGATCCTGGTGCCTACGGCATAGCCACGGGTAAGGATCTCGCCGTCGCCATCGAGGTGATACTGTTCCAGTATGCTTCCCTTTTGCTGGGAAGCGACGGTTTCGGGTCTGGCCTGAACGATATACAGTTTGCCATCCAGACCATCCTTTGCCCATTCCATGTCCATGGGCTTGGTGTGCCCGGCTTCCTGGCTGTAGTGCTGCTCGATGGTGAGCGCGTATTCAGCTAGTTTCAGCACTTCCTGGTCACTGATGCAGTAGCGGTTACGGTCTGTGTCGGGCACCCTTTCGTTGCGAGTGGTGGACTTTGTATGGCCGGTGGCATACACCATCCTGATACGCTTGCTGCCCAGATGACGGCGGATGACCGCCCGGTAACCTTCGTGGAAAGTGGGTTTATGGACATAGAATTCGTCGGGCTCCACGTTTCCCTGAACGACATTTTCGCCCAGCCCGTAGGCGCCGGTGATGAATACCACATCTTCGAAACCTGTTTCAGTATCGAGGGAGAACATGACTCCGCTTGCGGCCAGGTCAGAGCGCACCATTTTCATGATGCCGATGGACAGGGCCACCTTGAAATGGTCGAAGCCCTGGTCGACGCGATAGTGTATGGCCCGGTCGGTGAACAGGCTGGCGAAGCAGCGGCGGCAGGCATCCAGCAGGGATGCTTCCCCACTGACGTTCAGATAGGTGTCCTGCTGTCCTGCGAACGAGGCGGTGGGCAGGTCTTCCGCTGTCGCCGAAGAGCGTACGGCCACCGTCAGGCTCTCGCCGTATTGCTCGGTGAGTTTTCCATAGGCCTGGAGTATTTCAGCCTGCAGATCTTCGGGCAGTCCTGCGCCATAGATGATTTCCCGCGCCTGGGCGCCGCGTTTGGCCAGGTCGTCGACATTTTCCGGATCGAGATTGTCGAGTACCTGGTGCAGCTCATCCCAGGCGTTTGCTTCGTCCAGCATGTAACGGTAAGCGCCCGCAGTAACGGCAAAACCGTTGGGAATCAGGATGCCTTTGGGTGTGAGTTGCTGATACATTTCGCCCAGGGAGGCATTCTTGCCACCGACCAGCGGAACATCATCGATGCTCAGTTCCTCGAACCAGCGAATGAGATTGCGTGTGTCAGTCATTGTCGTTTTCCATGGCCGGGTGGTATTTACCTTGCCTGGCAAGGCTGTTGAGGCGTGCGCGCTTGAGCAGTGCTTTCTGTGCTTTCTCCCTGTTTTCCGGCTTGCCCAGCCAGGCATGAAGGGCGGGCTGCTGTAGCGCCCGGCCATAGGAGATGCTCAGTTGCCACGGCGCATTTCCCCTGAGCTGATTGATGGCATTCAGGTTGGCGGTGGCTTCTTCCGGTCCCTGGCCGCCAGACAGAAAATTGATGCTGGGCACGGCGGCAGGTACCGCACGCTTCAGGGTGCGCAGGGTGGCTTCGGCCACTTCCTGGGGATCGGCGGTGCGGCAGTCCTTGCCGGGCAGCACCATGTTGGGCTTGAGTATCATGTGTTCTAGGCTGACACCGTGCAGGTGCAGGGCATGGAATACAGAATGCAGCACATGCTCGGTGACACTGGCACAGCGGTCGATGTCATGGTCGCCGTCCATGAGCACCTCGGGTTCCACGATGGGCACCACGCCCATTTCCTGGCATACGGCTGCATAGCGGGCCAGCATCTCGGCGTTGGCATGCCTGCCCATCTGCGTCGGGTTGTGATGGGAGATCGGATAGACCTCACGCCACTTGGCAAAACGTGCGCCCTGTTTCTTGTAGCCTTCCAGCCGGTTGGCCAGGCCGTCCAGTCCGTAGGTGATCAGGTCGCCGGGAGCGCCGGGCAGGGGACCCTTGCCCTTGTCCACCTTGACACCGGGAACGATCTTCTGGGACCAGGCGACTTCAGGCAGGGGAACCTGATTGTCATCCTTTTGTGCCAGAGTCTCCTCGAACAGGATGACACCGGCGATGTATTTTCCGAGATCCGGTGTATCCAGCAGCAGCGCCCGGTAAGCGCGCCGGTTTTCTTCAGTAGCCTCGACGTTGATGCCGGCGAAGCGCTTGGTAATCGTTGGCAGGCTTTCGTCCGCGGCCAGAATACCGCGGTGATCGTCTACCATGTCGGCGATGGTCTGCTGTAATTCACTGCTTGTGCTCATAATGTCCTCCTGAATATTTTACTTGTGGTTTCTTTCACGCTACCTCGGGGACTAGAGTTTAGAGTAAGCAACATTGTTCCACCGTATATTTTCGGGTGAAATAAAGTTGCTATTTTGTTCATACTGCCCGTTAGAGCCTGTTCTATACGCTGATTGCTGCATCCTGCTCACTTCCTCGCCAATTGGGCGGTTCGAATTTTCTGCATTTACGGTTCCACCACTGCCGGACAGGGACATGGTGAAAAATCAGTAGCAGTC
>NZ_JBHNMF010000324.1:0-3791 GCF_048562965.1 Thiolapillus sp.
CATTAAAGAATCAGGAACGGGAAGAGAAGCGCCAAGAGCAGTTAAGGTTGGCGGGACTCTGACAATAGCCCCCTCCGGGGGCTTTCATCATACTACCCGCTCTGCGGGTAGTATTTGATTGCGATTCTGCCCGGCCAGACGGGGATAGATGGCGCTCGATGCCTCGCCTTCCTCGCCATGGCAAAGGTGGCATTTTGCTTTGACGATAGATTTGGCCAGATCGATATTGGCTGCGTTGGCGGTGCCGATGCTCAGTAAGCCCAGGGCAAGAATGATTTTTTTCATTGTAAATGTCCTCCGAAATGCTGTTGTTCGTTCAAATATAACATACGGAGCGGTTGAAGCTGATGGCCGCGAATGGGGTATAATTCCCGCCCTTTCGAATTACAGAGATCACCATGGCCGATATAGCGAGCGAACTGGGCAAACGCAGAACCTTTGCCATCATTTCGCATCCCGATGCGGGTAAGACCACGCTCACCGAGAAGCTGTTGCTGTTTGGTGGCGCCATTCAGCTTGCCGGCACGGTCAAAGGGCGCAAGGCGGCGCGTCACGCCACTTCCGACTGGATGGAAATGGAGAAAGAACGGGGTATTTCGGTAACGTCTTCCGTGATGCAGTTTCCCTACAAAGACCGCATCGTCAACCTGCTGGATACGCCGGGACACGAGGATTTCTCCGAAGATACCTATCGTACCCTGACTGCGGTGGACTCGGCGCTGATGGTCATCGACGTGGCCAAGGGCGTCGAGGCGCGTACCATCAAGCTCATGGAAGTGTGCCGTATGCGCGACACGCCCATCCTCACCTTTGTCAACAAACTGGACAGGGAAGGGCGCGACCCCATCGAGATTCTGGACGAGATCGAGGAAGTGCTGGGCATCGCCTGTTCGCCGGTGACCTGGCCTATCGGCATGGGCAAGCGCCTGAAAGGCGTTATCGACCTGCGTACGGAAACGACGCATTTGTTCAGTGCTTCCCACGGCGATCATGTGCTGGAAGGCAAGACCATCACAGGGCTGGACAACCCCGAACTCATCGACGTGCTGGGTGAACACGAGGTGGAAGAACTCAAGGAAGAGATCGAACTGGTGCGTGGCGCCAGTCACGAACTGGATCTGGATGCCTATCTGCGCGGTGAGCAGACGCCGGTGTTCTTCGGCTCTGCCATCAACAACTTTGGCGTGCGGGAGCTGCTGGATGCTTTTGTAGAATATGCGCCTCCGCCCCAGCCGCGCAGCACCCTGCAACGCATGGTCGATCCGGGCGAAGAGAAATTTACCGGTTTCGTGTTCAAGATACAGGCCAACATGGACCCGGCCCACAGGGACCGCATTGCTTTCCTGCGTGTCTGTTCCGGCAGTTACCGCAAGGGCATGAAGATGAAACACGTGCGCATCAGCAAGACCGTGCAGGTGTCCAATGCCATTACCTTCCAGGCAGATGCCCGCCGCCAGGTGGAAGAGGCTTTTCCCGGTGATATCATCGGCCTGCACAATCATGGCACCATACAGATCGGCGACACCTTCACCGAAGGTGAGGATTTGAAATACGAGGGTGTGCCATACTTTGCGCCGGAACTGTTCCGCCGCGTGGTGCTGAAAGACCCTCTGAAAATGAAGGCCCTGCAGAAAGGCGTGCTGCAACTGTGTGAAGAAGGGGCGACACAGGTGTTCCGCCCCCTGCGCAACAATGATCTGATCCTGGGTGCCGTCGGTGTATTGCAGTTTGAAGTGGCTGCTGCAAGGCTCAAGTCCGAATATGGTGTGGAAGCCATCGTCGAACCCATCAATGTCTATACGGCACGCTGGGTGCAGTGTGATGATGAAGCAACAATGAAACGTTTCAAGATCAAGGCCCACGACAACCTGGCACTGGACGGTGACGACCAGCTGGTCTACCTCGCCCCTACCCGGGTCAACCTCAGTCTAACCGAAGAACGCTGGCCGGAAGTGCAGTTTCTGGCAACACGGGAGCTATAAATATGGAAACAAGTGCAATAGAAGAGCTGATCAGGTCCGGCCTGCCGGATGCCGAGGTAGAGGTCACCGGTGACGGGCGCCATTTCGAAGCCGCCGTCGTGAGTGCTGCGTTCGAGGGAAAGATTCTGATTCAGCGGCATCGCATGGTACTGGCGACGGTTCAGGCGCATATTGCCTCGGATGAATTGCATGCGCTGTCCATCACCTCTGCCAAGACACCTGCCGAAATCGCGTAGTCCCCTCGCGGCATATATTTTTACCGGCAAACCGTCCGGATTCCGGAGGTTTTTTCAGCAGCTTTCGTCCGCTGCCAGCCATGGAGAGCGAAGCGAAGGCTGGTAGACCCCAGTAGCCGCGAGGCCGCACTGTTTTCCCGGCGTGCCTTGCGCCAGAGGGAAAACAAAGTAGGCCTCCGAACGCGGCGTCCAGTCATATGGGAGCCAAGTACGGAGCAGCAACGAGCTTGCGAAGTTGTTGCGCAGTGCTTGGTGACCAGGACGGCTGGGGCACAAATAGGTTGTCAAAGGCCGAGTCGATTTTGGGGACTGGGATGTCCCAAAATCTATCACGAGGCCGAAGACACGCTTGATCCCCGGTTTGTGAGCCGATTCACAGGCACCCTGTATCCCTGTCTGAAACCATATGACGGTCTGACCGCTTCGTCGGCAGACCAGAGTATGTAATCAATCCAAGGGGATACAAAATGAAAAACGAAAGAAAAAACAGACAAGACACAGCACTGGATCGCCGCCGTTTTCTGCGGCTTGCCGGGACTGCGGCTGCCGGAGGAACAGCAGCTGCAGTGATGCCTGCCTGGGCAAAAGGCGCGGACAAACGGGAACCCTTTTCACGCGGTTCAAGAGGATCAGGACGTGGTTTCTGGCAACGGATCAGCCACGAGTTTCTGCTGGATCCCCGCACTACCTACATGAATATCGGCACCACGGGCTCCATGCCAAGGCATGTCATAGCCAACTACGATCGCTACAACAAACTGGTGGCGCGCGATCCCTGGGACATGGGGGGGTGAGTGGGGCCGGTGGCCTTACATGAGTGAACTGGTTGAAAGGGTTGCGCCGCAGATGGGTGCCGATACCCATGAAATCATCCTGACCCGCAATACCACCGATGGCATGTGTACGGTTCTCGAAGGGCTGAACCTACAGCCTGGAGATGAAGTGCTCTATACGCATCATGAGCATGTGGCCGGCACTTCACCCCTGCACGTGTTGCAGCAGCGTTTTGGCGTTACCCTGACAAAGGTGGAAATTCCCGTGCTGGATGCGACGGAGCAGGCTTATGTGGATGCCTTCGCAAATGCTGTGTCTCCGGCAACACGCCTGATCGTGTTTTCTCATATCACCTACAAAACCGGTGTCCGCCTTCCCGCGAAACGCATCTGTCGGGAAGTGGCTGTACCCAATGGTATTCCCACGCTGATCGACGGTGCCCATGCCATCGGTATGATCGAGCTCGATTTTCACGACATGGACTGTGACTTCTATGCCGGATCCGGCCACAAGTGGCAATGCGGTCCCGGCGCCACCGGTATTCTCTATGTCCGTGACAATCTCGGCAGACTGCGGGATTACTGGTCAGACCGGGCAGAAGTCTTCTGGCCCATCAACAGTTCCCTTGCGGAATATCCTTTCTTCGGGCTGCAACTGCAGCTGCAGTATGTGGGTAACGACAACCGCTGCCAGCCATGGAGAGCGAAGCGAAGGCTGGTAGACCCCAGTAGCCGCGAGGCCGCACTGTTTTCCCGGCGTGCCTTGCGCCAGAGGGAAAACAAAGTAGGCCTCCGAACGC
>NZ_JBHNMF010000325.1:0-3787 GCF_048562965.1 Thiolapillus sp.
GGTGACCAGGACGGCTGGGGCACCAATAGGTTGTCAAAGGCCGAGTCGATTTTGGGGACTGGGATGCCCCAAAATCTATCACGAGGTCGAAGACACGCTTGATGTAGGTAACGATGGAAAAGATCATCGCAGACACCAGTCCAAGCAAAATGGGTATCATGTTTCTTTACCTCTGGATTACAGCTAATAATTTAACATATTACTTTTTTCTAATACATGGGCATTGACAATTCGCAATCAGGTGCGGCGGGAGAATCCTTGAAGACCTTTCTGGTTGGCGGTGGTGTGCGCGACAAGTTATTGAATATAAAGGTAGTTGACCGGGACTGGGTCGTGGTGGCTGCGAGCGAGGATGACATGCTGAAAATGGGATATATTCCCGTTTCGGGCGCGTTTCCCGTGTTTCTCCATCCTCAGACCGGGGAAGAGTATGCGCTGGCGCGGCGCGAGCTGAAGACAGGACCCGGTTACCATGGTTTTTCAGTGGAAACCGGACCGCAGGTGACCCTGGAGGAGGATCTGGCGCGCCGGGATCTTACCATCAATGCCATGGCAGAAGATGAGCAGGGGAACATTATCGACCCCTTTGGTGGCCGGGAAGATCTGGAAAACGGGATATTACGCCACGTTACCCATGCTTTTACAGAAGATCCCGTACGATTGCTGCGCATTGCAAGATTTTCGGCGCGTTTTGGCCGCTGGGGCTTTCGTGTGGCCCATAGCACTCATGCGCTGATGAAGAAAATGGTGGCTTCCGGGGAGCTTCAGCATCTGAAAGGACCGCGCGTCTGGCAGGAAATGCGCAAGGCGCTCATGGAAAAGCAGCCGTGGCGGTTCTTTGAGGTACTCCATGCCTGTGGCGCACTGGCGCAGCTGTTCCCGGCGCTGGCCACGGCCATGTCGGAAGCTGCCAGACACGGAAAGACCGGGGACAGTCCGCCCGTTGCCGCGCTGAAGCGGGCGGTGGCACAGGATCTGGATCTGCGGGAGCGTTTCGTCTGTGTGATGCAGTACGCGGTGGATGCCGGTCACAGTGCCAGGCAACTGCTGGCGTGGCTGGGTGTGGAGAAAAAAACCGCGGCGCTGCTGACAGACTGGCAGCAGGCCCGCAAGCCGCTGGCGCAGCTGCCTGATGGCAAAGCGGCGGATTACTATCGGTATCTACGGCAATTCCGCACCAGCCTGCCGGCGCTGAATCGGCTGATACCTGTTTGCCTGCCGGAACTGGCGGAGACGCTGCTGCCTCGCCTTGAAAAAGCCGCAACGGCCCTGGCTGCTGTCGATGTGGGGCAGTTGCAGGCGGAAGGCTGGCAGGGAAAGGCGCTGGGGGAAGAGATCGCCCGCCGTCAGCAGCTGGCGATCGAAAGGCAGTTGGGGGAACCCGATGAATCCTGAAAGGGTGCAAGTCACCGGACAGGCCAAGCCCGGCATCTGGCATATCCTGCGTACGGGCCGTCTGCTGTTTCCCTCGCTGCTGCTGGCAAGTGGCGTGCTGCTGGGCAGCGTGGTCGCTCTTGGCGCGCTGTTTGGCCAGGGATTGGGCGGGCCAGGCATCTACCTGCTGGTGCTTGCAAGCGGACTGGCGCTGGTGGGGCTGGTGGCATTCATGCTGCAGATGAAACGCCAGCTGCTCATGCCACTGGCCGTGCTCGAAAATTCTGTTGCGCGGGTTTCCCAGGGTGAACCCGGTGCGACCCTGCCGGACAGTGATACCGGCGTGTTTCACGGTATGGTGCAGGACATCGACAGCATTTCCGAAGAGCTGATGGATCTGTACGAAGACATGGACAGCCGCATCGCACGGCATACCACGCGTCTGGCGCAAAAGACCGCATCGCTGAAAATACTGTATGACGTCGCCGCCACCATCAATGAGGTGGAGGATCTGGACGAACTGTTGCTGCGCTTCCTGCGGGTGCTCAAGGAGATGGTGAACGGTATCGCCATCAGCGCCAGGGTAGTGCAGCTGGGCGGGCGTATGCGGCTGGTGGGGGCCATCGGGCTGGATGACGAGCTGCAGCGGGAGGCGCAGTTGCTGCCCCTGGAGATCTGCCCCTGCGGTATGGTGCTCTCTCCCGGTGATGTATGCTGCGAGCACGAGGCGCAATACTGCGTCCACCAGCTGGGGCGGAAGATGTATGGCAGTGATGAGGTGGAGATGATCCCTGTGCCCCTGGAATACCAGGGTGACGTGTTGGGTGAATATGACATCTATGTGCAGAAGCCCGGTGTTTCGGACAGGGAAGACATTATGGAACTGCTGGCTACCGTTGGCAGTCACCTGGGCATGGCGGTCGCCAAACACCGCTCGGATGAGAACGCCCACCGCCTGTCCATTTATGAAGAACGCAATGCGCTGGCTCACGAACTGCACGATTCCCTGGCGCAGACCCTGGCCAGCCTGCGCTTTCAGATTCGCATGATGGAAGACAGCCTGCAGCAGGTGCAGGGTTGCCGGATGGTGGAGGAAGATCTTGAACGCATTCGTAACGGCGTGGATGAGGCGCATACCGAATTGCGTGAGCTGCTCAACAGTTTCCGTGCTTCCATGGATGGCCGCGATCTCAGCTCGGCGCTGGAGAAGCTGGTGCAGCGCTTCTCATCGGAAACCGGTATTCCAACCTATTACCAGCAGGAATGTGCCCAGCTGAAACTGTCGTCCTCCGAGGAAATGCAGATGTTGCGCATCGTGCAGGAAGCCCTGGCGAACACACGCAAACATGCCCGGGCGCATACCGTGCGCGTGTTGCTGACCTGCCGTGCCGGCCGATATGTGCTGCTGGTGGAAGACGATGGTGTAGGATTCGAGGGCAAAGCGCGGGAAGGGCATCCCGGCGAACACATCGGTCTTTCCATCATGGAGGAGCGGGCAAGACGTCTGGGGGGCGAGTTGCGAATAGAAAGTGAAGTGGGTGAGGGTACACGGGTGGAACTGATCTACGCGCCCGAGGTACAGCCGCGGGACATCGACCGGAAATGGACAAGCTGATGCGAATATTGCTGATAGACGACCACGCCCTGTTCCGCATTGGTCTGCGGGAACTGCTGGAGCGCCGCGGACTGGAAGTAGTGGATGCGGTTGGTGACTGTGAGGCGGGTATCGCCCTGGTAGAAGAGAAGCAGCCCGACGTCGTGCTGCTGGACATGCGCATGCCGCAGATGAGCGGCCTGGACGTGCTGCAGGTGCTGCGGGACAAGGGGCAGCAGATGCCCATCGTGATACTCACCACCAGCCGGGTGGAAACCGACGTGATTGCGTCTTTGCAATGCGGCGCCCAGGGCTATCTGTTAAAAGATATGGAACCGGATGACCTGATACGCTCGCTGAACGACATCGTGGCCGGACAGACCGTGGTCGCCAATGAACTGACCATGGTGCTGGCGAAGGCAGTGCGGGGCGATGAGCCCAAGAAGAGTGAATCAGCGATGGATCAGCTGACGCCCAGGGAGCAGGAAATACTTTGCCTGCTGGCCGAGGGACAGAGCAACAAGGTTATTGCCAGGAACCTTGGCATATCAGACGGTACGGTGAAACTGCATGTCAAAGCCATCCTGCGCAAGCTGAGCGTACACTCGCGGGTGGAGGCGGCGGTGATTGCAGTGGAACAGAAGTTCTGCCGGAAAAGCGAGTCCTGATGCCGGTGGATGACAACAGAACAACATGAATTAGGTGAGAAACAATAAATGAAACGTTTTCTGGAACTGGTAAAAGACTGCCTGCACAACGTCAAGGAACACATGCCCTGGGATCTCGAAGAACGTCTCAAGGAGAACCCGGACATCCTGC
>NZ_JBHNMF010000326.1:0-3772 GCF_048562965.1 Thiolapillus sp.
GGTTAATACTAACTGCAGCCGGAACATACCACCATGAATTGTGAGCAATTCCAGAACCTGTTGATGGAAGATCCTTTCCGCGGGGAGCGTGATTTCCTCGAACACCGCGATCATTGCATTCCCTGTGCCCGTGAATGGCGGCAGGCCCAGGAATTCGAAGCTATCCTGCGTGCGGCCGTTTCAGTGCAGCCGGAAAAGGAACTGGAAGCGGGTACGGTGATCCAGCGCTCAACCGGCTGGTGGCGCCAGACCTGGGTCAGGGCCGCATCGGTGCTGCTGCTGATCGGTGTGTCCATAGCCGGATTCAACCTTGCCCAACAGCTGTTTTCTGCCGAAAATCTGCCCCAGCTTGTGGTGCGCCACATCCAGAAAGAACCGGAAATGCTGGGCCGGCAGCGGCCCCTCGGTGAAATGGAGCTGATGAAAGTGCTCACACCCATGGAATTCAGCCTGGTGGCCATTCCGAGGGACATCACGGCGGCGGCTCCCTGCTGGATACGCAAAGGCCGGGGTATGCATCTGGTGGTGCAGGGTATTCACGGGCCGGTGACGGTTCTGCTGATGCCTGGCGAGCATGTGCCCAGGGCGCAGAATGTGGCTGCCGTTTCGCTGTCAGGCAGCCTGGTTCCAACGGAATGGGGAAGCATGGCTGTGGTCAGCCATGCCGGTGACGACGTCACCCCGTTGCTGCATTCCCTGCAGCGCGATGTGCGCTGGAAGGGAATGCCTGCCTCGGTGTCCTTTTGACCGCCTGTCCTTGCGTTGCCTGCGGAGCGCTGAAAAAACGGGAGTTGTTGTGCCCCCAATGGATTTGACCTGAGAGCAGCCTGCAGGCCGTCAGCTTGACGGGACTTCCAGCGCCTTCTGCTGTTCGGCAATGATTTCCTTGATGCCCTTGTCCGCCAGGGCGAGCATCCGGTTCATCTCTTCGCCACTGAACACGGCGCCTTCCGCGGTACCCTGTACCTCGATGAAACCGCCGTTTTCATTCATTACCACGTTCATGTCGGTTTCTGCATTGGAATCCTCGGCATAGTCCAGATCCAGCACAGGCGTGCCCGCATAGATGCCTGTGGAAACGGAAGCCACATGGTGGATGATGGGGTTTTCCTGCAATCGTCCTTTTTTCAACAGCTGATCCACCGCCAGCGCCAGGGCGACGAATCCGCCGGATATGGATGCTGTACGTGTGCCGCCATCTGCCTGTATCACGTCGCAGTCAAGCGTGATTGTATGCTCACCGAGCTTTTTCAGATCCATGGCAGCACGCAGGGAGCGCCCGATAAGACGCTGTATCTCCATGGTGCGCCCACCCTGTTTTCCCCGGGCGGCTTCGCGTCCCATGCGGCTGTTGGTGGAACGTGGCAGCATGCCATATTCGGCGGTGACCCAGCCGCCCTGATCTTTGTCCATCCAGCGGGGTGTGCGTTCCTCCACGGTAGCTGTGCAGATGACGCGGGTATCGCCAAAGCTGACCAGAACGGAACCTTCTGCGTGTTTGGTGAAGCGGGTGATAAAACTGACTGGGCGCATTTCATCGTCGGCGCGGCCGCTGGGTCTCATGGATCTTTCCTCTGTGAATACGGGATTGCGGGTGATGTTACCGTCTCGTCTCCTTCGGCGCCAAGGAGTTTCCGGCAAGGTCCGGGGCCGGATGCGGGTTCGGGGAGCAGTACGGTACCTTTCTGAAAAAGGAGGCTGTCGAAATCTCAGCCCTCGGCAATATTTTCGGTAATCAGCGTATTGAGATGATCGATGGCGGACAGCAATTCATTCTCACTGTCTCCCGCATAGGATACGGCGTGCATACCGCAGTTCCTGTCATCCACGCGAATGCTCAGGGCGCTGATGTTGTCACTGCGGGACTGGCCGTTCTTCTCGGCTGAGGAACTGAGCATGTGCAGGGCCTTTTTCAGGGGAAAGACGTTGCACAGGGTTTCTACCAGCTGTTGCTGGGGCAGCTGACTCCACAGGCCATCGGAGCAAAGCAGCAGCACATCTTCAGGCTGAAGCGGAAATGGTGGTTCCGTGGAAGGCATGGGTGCGCTGCGCTGGCCACCGACACAGCGGGTCAGGGCGCGGTTGGCAGGATTTTCCTCTCCCCGGGCATTGCGCTGGGGTACGCTGTGATCCGTGGATTGCAGGATGATTTCGTTGTCCCGCAAAAGGTAGAAGCGGCTGTCACCGGCGTAGCTCCAGTAGCAGTTGCCGTCCTGGATCAGCGCCATCACCACAGTGGTGCGCGGAGTGATCACCGGATCCTGGGATTGCCCATACTGATTGATCAGCTTATGGGCGTGAGCAACGCAATGATGAAAGAAGAACTGGGGGCTGCTGATGGGTTTGGGGGTCTTGGTGAAAAGCTGTTCACACACGTTGAGCATGATCTGGGCAGCGACCTCGCCTCTGGGATGACCGCCCAGTCCGTCGGCAAGCACCATCAGGCAGCTCTGCCCATAATTGAAGATGGCACAGCGGTCCTGATTGTTGGAGCGGTCACCCTGCAGTGATATGCGTGCGGTTTCCATCAGCCTGCCTTGCGAGCGCCGGATTTCGCCGGCGCTGCCAGCCATGGAGAGCGAAGCGAAGGCTGGTAGACCCCAGTAGCCGCGAGGCCGCACTGTTTTCCCGGCGTGCCTTGCGCCAGAGGGAAAACAAAGTAGGTCTCCGAACGCGGCGTCCAGTCATTGGGAGCCAAGTACGGAGCAGCAACGAGCTTGCGAAGTTGTTGTGTAGTGCTTGGTGACCAGGACGGCTGGGGCACCAATAGGTTGTCAAAGGCCGAGTCGATTTTGGGGACTGGGATGTCCCAAAATCTATCACGAGGCCGAAGACACGCTTGATCTTTATTGAGTTGCTTTAGCAATAGAGCGGCAGATTGTATCCGTTTTTGAGGGTCGATTTCCATGGCATGGTCGATAGCCTGCAAAATGTGACGCGGATAACGTTTTCCAAAGGCTTCCACCGCGGGCACCATGGTGTCCTTGGCATGACGCTCGATGGCTGTCGGTGGCGGCTTTCCTTCGATACAGGTGCGCATGCTCGCACCGATGGCATAGATATCTGTCCAGGGACCGACTTTGCTGATGCCGCGGTATTGTTCTATGGGCGAGAAGCCGGGGGTAATAACCTGCGCCTTTTTCTTGCCTTCGGTGCTCAGATGATAAACTGCGCCAAAATCCAGCAGCAGCGGCCTTCCTCCCGGCCGGATATGGATATTGCCGGGCTTGATATCCAGGTGCAGGTGCTGTGCGTTGTGAATCAGTTCCAGGGCGTCCAGCAGGGGCGGGAAAACGGTCATGAGAAAGCGTGTACTGAGCCCCCCCTTGCGGCGCTTGATATAACGGCCGAGATTCTTGCCCGGCTGGTAGTCCATGACCAGGTAGGCGGTTTCATTGTCCAGAAAACAGTTGCGCACATTGACGATATTGGGGTGGCGCAACATGGCCAGCGCCTTGGCTTCGAGAAAGAACAGCCTCAGGCCGCGGTAGAACTTGTCCTTGGCCTCTTCATTGGCAAATATGATCTCGCCTTTCTCATTACGGTTGCCGAAACGCTTGGGCATGTACTCCTTGATTGCCACCTCGTCATGGGAATCTTCCTCTTCACCAAGGTATATGAGGCTGAACCCACCGCTGCCGATGAGCTTGTGTACCTTGTAGTAGTCCAGCCGGGTGCCCGAAGGCAGCGGCTCGCGTTTTTCCGATGACATGAAGTGTCTGTATTAAAAAAGCTGAAGTTTCCCAATTTTTTGGAGCAATGAATATTAGAG
>NZ_JBHNMF010000327.1:0-3761 GCF_048562965.1 Thiolapillus sp.
CTAAGTTCTTCCCCGTATCGCCGATGAGTTCCGTAACTCGACTCTCGACCCAAACAGTTACGGTATTTCTATGTCCATGGATCTTTCTGAATTTCTCGACGTATTCCTCGAAGAGTGTTTCGAGGGACTCGAAGCGATGGAATCCGGACTGTTGCATCTGGATGAAGGTACTGACCTCGAAGAAATAAACACCATATTCCGTGCTGCACATTCCATCAAGGGTGGCAGTGCCGCCTTCGGCTTCGACCACATTTCCCAGTTTACTCACGTCATGGAAACTCTGCTGGACGAGCTGCGCAACGGCTCCCGCCAGGTGGACAAGAACATCGTCGATCTGCTGCTGGCCTCGGTGGATATCCTGCGGGAAATGGTGGAAGGCCTGAAAACCGATGAAACCCCTGATGAAGCACGGGTCGCTGAACTGAAAAAGAAACTTGAAATGGCCCTGGCCGACAGCGGCGCCTCATCCGATCCTGAGTCGGAAACCCCGCCAGAGTCCGATGCTCCCGGCGAAGATCAGGATCAGGCAGAGGCTGCGTCCTGGCATATACGGTTCATCCCCGGTCCGGACCTCTTCCGTGATGGCAACGATCCCGTTCGTATCTTCGAAGCCCTGGCCGAACTGGGCAGCCTGCGGGTCAGGACCGACGCAACCAATCTGCCATCCCTATCGGAACTGGACCCTGCCACCTGTCATCTGCACTGGGAAGCCACACTGGAAGGGGCTGTAACCGAAGAGCAGATTCGCGAAACATTCAGCTGGGTGGAAGGTGACTGCCAGCTGGAAATCAGCCAAACGGAAGCAGCACCAGAAGCTCCATCTGACAAGGCGACCGTGACAGAAACAACGGCGGAACCCGCAGCACCGGCACCTGCTGAAAAAAGCGCAGCCTCCGTAGCCAAGCCCGCCAAAACATCACCCAACCGTGAAAGCGGATCCATTCGCGTCTCCATCGAAAAAGTGGACCTTCTGATCAACCTTGTGGGCGAACTTGTAATCACCCAGTCCATGCTCAACCAGGCAGGCCTGAACCAGGCCCAGGGTGGCGGAGCCAGCGCGGAGGCCTTGCTCAACGGCCTCGCCCAGCTCGAGCGCAATACCCGGGAATTGCAGGAAAACATGCTTCAGCTTCGCATGCTGCCCATCAATGTCGCCTTCAACCGCTTCCCCCGGCTGGTACGCGACCTGTGCAACAAGATGGGCAATAAAGTGGATCTGGTACTCACCGGTGAGCAAACCGAAGTGGACAAGACCGTGCTGGAAAAAATCGGCGATCCACTGGTGCACCTGGTACGCAATTCCCTGGATCACGGACTCGAAACGCCGGAAGTGCGCGCAGCCGCCGGTAAACCCGAACAGGGACGTCTGGAACTCAGCGCCCAGCACGAGAGCGGCAATATCGTCATCCGTATCATCGATGACGGCGCCGGACTCAACCGGGAGAAAATCCTGCAAAAGGCCATTGAAAACGGGCTGGTGAGCGACAAGGACGAACTGTCCGAAGAACGCATCGACAATCTGATCTTCCAACCGGGATTTTCCACCGCCGACAAGGTCAGCGATCTTTCCGGTCGCGGCGTGGGCATGGACGTGGTGAAACGCAATATCAACGATCTGGGCGGTACGGTCAGCATTCATTCACGCCAGGGTGAAGGCAGCACCGTTATGATCCGTCTGCCGCTTACCCTGGCCATCCTCGACGGTCAGCTGGCCAGCATCGGTGAAGACACCTATATTCTGCCGCTGATTTCCATCGTCGAATCACTGCAGATCCGCAGTGAAAACCTCAACAGTGTCGCCGGCTCAAGCGAACTCTACCGTTTTCGTGACGAGTACATTCCCATCATCCGTCTCAACAGCCTGCTTGGCAACAGTGGCGGCATTGAAAACCTGGAACAGGGCCTGCTGGTGGTGGTGGAAGCGGAAGGACAACATGCGGGCCTGTTCGTGGACCGCCTGCAGGAACAGCAGCAGGTGGTCATCAAGAGCCTGGAAACCAACTTCCAGCAGCTCGAAGGCGTGTCCGGCGCCACCATTCTCGGAGACGGCCAGGTCGCGCTGATCCTGGACATTCCCGGACTCGTTCACCTCTTTCACAAAACAAGAAACCAGATGACGGTGCCCGCACTGGCAGCCGCATCATAACCGGGGTCGCAGTTTCATGAACAGTAACGCAGCACAAAAAATCGACGTCGATCTGCAGTCCGAACAGGGCGTGGATCAGTACCTGACTTTCTGCCTCGCGGGAGAAGAATACGGTATCAACATCCTCAAGGTGCAGGAAATCCGGGGCTGGAGCGAAGTGACCCCCATGCCCAACACACCGGATTCGATTCTGGGCGTGATCAACCTGCGTGGCACTGTGGTTCCCATTGTCGAACTGCGCAGTCACTTCAACCTGCCCGACGCCCCCGTGGGCCCACCACGGTCATCATCGTGGTCAAAGCAGAAGAGAAAAACGGCAATCAGCGCACCATGGGCATGGTGGTGGACGCAGTTTCCGAAGTACACAACATCGCCTCAACGGACATGCAGCCCGCCCCTCAGGTCGGAGATGCCGAAGATCAGCCTGCCATTGCCGGACTCGCCACCATGGATGAGCACATGATCATCATTCTCGATGTCGATGACCTGATGATCAACCGTGTCCTCGGCCTGGCGGATGAAGAACCAACTATCCAAAAATAAGATTCGCTCTACGGAGAACAACAGCATGAAAATCAACGAGCCAGTAACAGACAACGAAATCGTGATGAAGGATGGGCAGTTCATCGTTTCCACCACGGACAGGAAAGGCATCATCCAATCCATCAACCGCGATTTCATCGAGATCAGCGGCTTCTCTTCCGATGAGCTGATCGGCAGAAACCACAACCTCGTACGCCACCCGGATATGCCACCGGAAGCCTTCGAGGATCTGTGGTGCACCATCAAGGCCGACAAGCCCTGGATCGGCATCGTGAAGAACCGTTGCAAGAACGGTGATTTCTACTGGGTGAAGGCCAATGTAACCCCCATGCGGGATCACGGCCATGTCACCGGTTACATGTCTGTACGCACCAAGCCTACCCGACAGGAAATCGAACAGGCAGACACCCTGTACAAGAAGGTGCGCGCTGGTGAAACAAGTCTGAAACCATCACGTGTCGAGCGGGTCATGCGCTATCTGGGCAACATGGGAATGTCCAAATACCTGACCCTGCTGCAAGTTGCGTCGGTACCCGCCATGGCGGGCATTGCCTGGCTGGCCCGTCAGGGTGCCGACCTCTCTACCCTGGCCATGGTAATTGGAGGCACTGCGGTCTTCTTTACCCTTGCCATTCATGCACTTAAGCAATACACCCAGCGCCCTGTCAATCAGGCGATCGCCGCCATGCAGCAGATTGCCAATGGCGACTACTTCCAGCGGGTTGAAACCCACCGGGATGACGAACTCGGCCGGCTGCTGCAGAACATTCAGTCCGCACAGATTCGTCTGGGGTACGAAGTAAACGAGATCCGTCAGCAGGCCAATTCGCTCAGCCGTGTGCAGGAAGCCCTGGGCAGCGTGAACGCAAATATCATGATCGCCGACCAGGATCTCAACATTATCTACCTGAACAAAGCCGTAAAAGAGATGATGCGCAATGCCGAAGACGATATCCGCAAGGAACTGCCGGAATTCGACAGCAGCAGTCTATTGGGGACCAACGTGGATATCTTCCACAAGAACCCGGCCCATCAGAGAGGCATGATGGAGCGGCTGCAGGATTCTTTCACG